>NZ_JBHINK010000152.1:306-564 GCF_042194905.1 Bartonella sp. CL63NXGY | reverse complement strand
GAAATGGACTTAACGACAGCGGCTGAGCCAGCCGACGATGATTATCAGCTGCCACCACTGGATTTATTAACTGCAGTTCCCGCAACGGACCAACAAGATGATTTGAAATCAATTAAGTCCAATACAAAGAAATTACAAGATACCTTAAAATCGTTCGGTGTAGAGGCTACGGTTGAAAATGTAAATCTTGGGCCTTCGGTTACTAAATACGAATTACGTCCAGCAGTAGGGGTTAAGGTGAGCCGAATTACTCATCTA
>NZ_JBHINK010000152.1:0-238 GCF_042194905.1 Bartonella sp. CL63NXGY | reverse complement strand
TTGAAGTTCCTAATAAACAGATTGCGACTGTTGGTTTCCGTGACATGATTGCGGCAATGCCCAAGGATGATCATCCAATGAATGTTCCATTGGGTCGAACGGTGACTGGTGATGTAATGATGGCTGATTTAACCAAGATGCCACACTTGCTGATTGCCGGTGCAACCGGGAGTGGTAAATCAGTGGCGATTAATGTTATTTTGACTAGTATTTTACTCAAAGCCAAACCACATCAAGT
>NZ_JBHINK010000151.1:0-565 GCF_042194905.1 Bartonella sp. CL63NXGY | reverse complement strand
GATGAACAATTCGCGGCGTTAGTGTCCTTTTGCTATAATGTAGGAACAGGAGCCTTTTGTAACTCGACACTGTTAAAAAAGCTCAATCAAGGTGAATATGAAGCTGTCCCTGCAGAGCTACAGAAATGGACCAAAGCAGGCGGGAAGCGTCTTGAAGGTCTAGCACACCGGCGCGCGGCAGAAACAGGCTTATGGGCGAAAGGGGCTTTTGTTTCCTCCAATTATCAAACAGTAGAAACGCAAGCACCAACGGGTTTTTTCAAAGCAGAAGCCCTTGCACCGATTATTGGTTCTTTTTCTGGGCTTGGTGGTTTGTTAGCAGGAAATGGACCAATCCAATGGGCTTTGGCCACCATTATGATTTTAGCCGCATGTGCTGGTATTTTCTTTGTTGCTAAACGCTTTCAGGAGCATCGTCTATGATCTTATGGATGAAAAGAAATCTGATGCTAACAGGTGCGGCTTTAGCCGCTTTTTTTATTGCCTTAGCAAGAGCTTTTACTCTTGGGAAAAAAGCAGAGCAACAAAAGCAAACAGAAAAAGCTTTAAAAGCAGCCACAACACG
>NZ_JBHINK010000150.1:0-569 GCF_042194905.1 Bartonella sp. CL63NXGY | reverse complement strand
GTCCAGCCAAAAATTGCTTTGAGTTGTGATACTGTTGCACCAGAGTTAGCTGCGCGTGTTGCTGCTAATTTTCTTAAGCCATGTGCTGATTTTTTGATTCCCGCTACGTTACAAGCCTCACGAAAAAGGTTGCCAAAACTTTCTTTAACGAGTTTTTTACCTTCTTTACCACAAATGAATGTTTCTTCTCCAATAGGACCAGTTTCAAGTGTTTTTGCTAGTTCCGGTAAAATAGGAAGAAAAACATCTGTTTGGAATTTACTTTTCTCTGTTTTAAGATGAATGATATTATTCTTTACATCTTTCCAGCCAATGCGGACTGCATCACCACGACGCAAACCCGTATATAAAAGAACATCAATCCAAACGCGTTCATGGGTACCACGGGACCATCTTTGATAATATTTCTCAACATCTTCTTCTGTCCAAACAGCAAACCCATCTTTGTTGTGAAGGGCTGGTCTTTTAACACCTAAGGCTGGATTATTTTCTAAAAGACCTTGATCAATTGCCCAATTAAAAAGTCCATTAAGGGCTTTCAGAAAGTTTCTAGCCATTGCTGGTGTTTC
>NZ_JBHINK010000149.1:0-572 GCF_042194905.1 Bartonella sp. CL63NXGY | reverse complement strand
CATAATGCAGTGGTTGCAAAGCCTGACTAATCCCCCGCATTAAATCAATATGAAAGGGGTTGGCTGGCGCACTATCTGTCGTCACAGGGAAGACGAGTCCGACCATGTTCGATTCACCACGTGTTAAATTTTGGGCCGTGTAATTAGGTTGATACCCTAATCGCTGGGCGATTTGATGAACCCGTTGTCGAGTAGCAACACTGATTCGGGAATTGTCATTTAATGCCCGAGAAGCGGTAGACACTGAAACCCCCGCTTCTTTTGCAATATCCTTAATTGTGGCCACTCGAATCCCCTCCGATCGGAATTGAAATAAATCTTCCTAATTCTACCAGGTATAGACCCATTTGAACAACTTTAGTTGGCTTCATCATATTCAAAGCCTGTCGGTACAGTTCTAGCTGCCCACGGTAACGGTCAACGATCAATTGAATAGAACGATCTTCATTCTCTTGGTTGACGTGATCTGTCTTGTAATCAATCAAAATGATCCCCTGGTCTTGCTCTAAGTAGCCGTCAATAATTCCGTGAATTAAAATCCGTTCATCATCGGCCGCCTGAACTTCCTTAAA
>NZ_JBHINK010000148.1:309-573 GCF_042194905.1 Bartonella sp. CL63NXGY | reverse complement strand
AGCTGGCTTTAGCACTCTTCATTCAAATTAATACCAAGCTGGCTTGTCACCGTCAGTATTTGGTTTGTTCACTCCAAAGTCTTGACGAGCATATGGTGTTGGATCATCGATAATCTTGGCTACAAAGTTACCAATCGACTTCCGTGAAACTTCGGTCCCCTTAAATGGTTCGCCCTTCTTTGTAGTTTCATAGTCAACTTCATCCTTATTGGTTAACCAAGCAGGCCGAATAATAGTGTAGTCCAGGTCAGAAGCGGAAATAAT
>NZ_JBHINK010000148.1:0-247 GCF_042194905.1 Bartonella sp. CL63NXGY | reverse complement strand
GCCAAACTTACCAGGAACTTCATCATAAATACCGATCGAGGAAATCCAAACAAATTGCTTAATTTGATGCTTATCCATTGCTGCTACAATATTAGCGGCCTGTTGAGCAATTTCTGGGTTCCGTAGGTTAGCATATACAGCATCAACCTTTTCCATCGCAGCATCTAAATCTGCTGGGTTTAAGGTATCACCTTTAATAACTGTTTCCCGACTTTCATCAACATTAGTTAAGTGTTGTGGATGACGG
>NZ_JBHINK010000147.1:331-574 GCF_042194905.1 Bartonella sp. CL63NXGY | reverse complement strand
AGTCCTGGTTGCTTCGATCCTCTTTATCCTGATCACGATCTTGAAACTGCGGGAAAAAGTGGTCGATGCCATTCCGACGGACCTCAAATACGCGATTTCAGCCGGGATTGGCCTGTTTATCGCCTTTATTGGTTTGCAAAATGGTAAATTGATCGTCAACAATTCATCTTCACTGGTTGGGTTGGGTTCATTCAACAATCCTCAGGTCTGGATTACTCTCTTCGGCTTAATCCTCATGATCAT
>NZ_JBHINK010000147.1:0-235 GCF_042194905.1 Bartonella sp. CL63NXGY | reverse complement strand
TTCTCCCGCCCCCAGTTTGGCTCCAACATTTGGGCACGCCATCCTCCCCGTGAGCGATATTAATTCCCCACAGTTGTTCATCGTCGTGTTAACCTTCTTACCGGTCACCTTCTTTGATACTGCGGGAACATTGATTGGAATGACCCAACAGGCAGGCATGGTGGATGATCATGGTAAGATTCCTGGAATTGGTCGCGCCTTCCTGTCAGATTCCTTGGCAATGGTCGAAGGAGCA
>NZ_JBHINK010000146.1:280-576 GCF_042194905.1 Bartonella sp. CL63NXGY | reverse complement strand
CATGGTTATTCCACTGATGAACATTCTTAATCTGTTGAGTAGGCAACTGAATTTGTTCAGCCACGGGGCAGGTTTGCTCAATGACCGCATTTCCAGCAACATCCTTCACCATTACGTGAACGGTACCACTTTGTTCGCCACTCAATTGCGCACTTAAATCCAATTGGCCATCTTGGTAGTCATTCATCAGTGTGGCTTTAATAGTCAGATCTTCAACGTGAGTAATTGGTGCTGCCTTCAATTCAACATTCCGAAAAATCCCGGAAAAACGGAACATATCCTGATCTTCAATCCAA
>NZ_JBHINK010000146.1:0-263 GCF_042194905.1 Bartonella sp. CL63NXGY | reverse complement strand
GACAGCGATCACATTATCCTCATCTTGAATATAAGGCGTTAAATCAAACTCAGATGGAGTGAAGCTATCTTCAGCATAGCCAATAAAGTGACCGTTGAGCCACAGGTACATGGCTCGTTCGACCCCTTCAAAGCAAATCCGCACCTGTTTACCACGAAGGTCCGGATCCAGATCAAAATGGCGACGATACGAACCAACTGTATTATCAGCACCCTCACTAAATGATCCCGCCTGACTGTCATTTTGGTCTAAAGCAAAGGCAG
>NZ_JBHINK010000145.1:331-577 GCF_042194905.1 Bartonella sp. CL63NXGY | reverse complement strand
GAGCACTTTTAATTGTGGATTTAATTTTTTCAAACCGGTAATCACTCGGTAGTCTAGCGACTGCGCCTGGTCATGATCGGCAATCAGTCGTTTACCATAAAGACGGTCAAAGCGATTGAGCATCCCCTTTGAGTCCGTCGGTGTCGTTTTAACTTCGACTAATAACTTTTGGTGAAGCTTTTCCGCAGCAGCAAGATACTGGTCAAAACTAGCAATCTTCGCCTGATGACCATCTTCTTTTGCTGT
>NZ_JBHINK010000145.1:0-251 GCF_042194905.1 Bartonella sp. CL63NXGY | reverse complement strand
AGATTTTCATCATGTAAAACAACAAACTGGTGATCCTTCGTTTCGTGAACATCCATTTCAACGTAGGTCGGGTGTAATTTATGAGTTTTCTTTAACGCTGGAATCGTATTCTGAACACCATTTTTCTCAGCTACTCCCCGGTGTGAAATCGTCACTGGCTGCTTTAGCTCTGCCCCTTTCAAGTAATAAACATTATTCAAGACTGCTAATCCACCAATTAGAGCAAACAGCACTGCAAAAGTTGTCCACTC
>NZ_JBHINK010000019.1:0-20428 GCF_042194905.1 Bartonella sp. CL63NXGY | reverse complement strand
TATGATGAAGAGCATTTAGATAAAGAAAGTAACGCATCAGATTTGTCGACAGAAGGCTTATTTCGCAAGCTTGTGAGCTGGTACAAAGAAGATGTGGAGCATGTGAACAAATGGCGTGAACATGCACGGGAGGATTTTGGTTTTTACAATGGTGATCAATGGAATGAGACTGATTTAGCAGCGTTAAAAGAGCAACGCCGCCCCGTTATGACTTTTAATCGTATTGCCCCACTGGTCAATGCCGTTGTGGGGTCGGAACGCAACAATAAGCGCGAGGTACAGTTCATTCCCCGTCAAGTAGGGAAGGCATTACCTAGTGAATTGCTTACAGGGGCGGCAGAATGGTTTCGGGACATGGCGCATGCCGAATACGCTGATAGTGATGCTTTCCAAGATGCGGTTATCTGCGGCATGGGGTGGACTGATACACGGCTTGATTATGAGAACAGCCTCGATGGTGAACCGGTAATTACGCGTTTAGACCCGTTAAAGATGGTTTGGGATAGTGCAGCGGTGCAACCGAATTTAACCGATGCGCAACGTTTGTGGTATGTAGATCGCAAGCCCTTGGAAGTAGCTAAGCAGATGTTTCCCAAATCTCATTGGACAGAGCTGAGTGCAGATTGGGCAAGGGATGGGAGCTCTCATGAAGGTGTTCACCATAATGATCTTGATTATTACAGTGATGAAGGGAGCATTGATGTTGAAAACGGTCGACGGATGGTTACACTTGTTGAATGCCGTTGGTTTGAAAGCGAGAGGTATTACAAAGCGCCCGATTTAAGCACTGGAGAACTTCGTGATTATAGCGAGGAAGAATTTAAGCAGCTACAGTGCATGATGCCCGATATCCAAGGGGCAGCTTTTAATAAAAAGGTTGTAAGACGTGCTTTTTTAGGGAGAAAGTTGCTTGAATCCCCCGATCAACCCATGGTTCCAGCGGGTCAATTGGGTTGGGAGTGTATAACGGGGTATTTTGACAAGATAGAACGGCAATTTTATGGGGTTGTGCGTCCTACAAAAGATCCACAACGATGGGCGAATAAATATTTTAGTCAAGTGATGCATATTCTCAACAGTCAATCCAAGGGTGGGATAATGGCTGAGAGGGGGGCGTTTGAAGATGAAAGAGAGGCTGTAAAGAGTTGGAGCAGGGTAGATAGTATAACGGTTTTGAAAAATGGTGCTTTGGCAGGTGGTAAGATACAGCCGAAGCCTGTAGCGCAATTCCCAGCAGGTTTTTTCCAACTGTTTAATGAAGCTAAGGAAGCAATTAATCAAGTGACGGGTTTATCGCCCGAATTCATTGGCACAAGAGAAGTGACACAAGCGGGTATTTTGGAGGCACAACGACGCCAATCCAGTTTAAATCTGCTTGCTTGTCTGTTTGATGGTTTACGTTTGTACCGCAAGCGGCAAGGTAAGATTATTTTGCACTTGATACAGAATTACTTGTCCGATGGTCGTTTGGTACGGATATCTGGTGAAGAGAATGCACAATATATTCCTTTGACGCGTGAAGCAGTGATGAGTGTTGATTATGACATTGTTGTTGATGATGCGCCAACGAGTCCGAACGAAAAAGAGCGTACCTTTGGCATTATCACGCAACTGCTTCCATTGCTTCAAAATGCTGTTACGCCGGATATCATGCTCGATCTACTTCGTTATTCGCCCTTGCCAGCGTCTCTCCTTAATCGTGTGAGTGAGAAGATGCAACAGCAGCAGCAAATGGCACAACAAGCGCAGCAACAGCAGATGGATCCAGAACAGGAAATGAAGTTGCAAGAAAAGCAGCAAGATATTGCGGCTAAAAGTCAGATGCAACAGATGGATTTACAAGGTAAGCAGATTGAATTGTTCATGCGTCAAAAGAGAGCAGAATTAGAAGCAGAAATGATGCAACAGCGCCATGACATTGAACGGCAGAAGCTTCTCAATGATCAGGCACACAATCAGATCATGCGAGAGCGAATAGCATTACACAGAGGTATGCATAGTTAAGAGAGGTTAAAGAATGAATGCAGAAATGAATGAAGGTATGAATGAAGATTACAGAGTTGGAGCACCGGTCTTTGATGATGAGAGCTCTTTTGATGCTGGCACTTATGATGGTGAAACGATTGATAATGATGACATTACGTCTCCAGAGCCGGTTGCACCGCCCGTTGAAAAGCCTTCAGAGATTGTTCCTAATTTAGAGCAGCAGCGAGCTGTTGAACAAGCTAACCAAGCGCGTGAAGCACTTGCCAAGTTTTATGAACCCCAATCCCAGACACCAATAGTTGAAGGTGAAAATGCACCCCCAGACCCTACACAAGACATTATTGGCTATATGGGTTGGATGGGGAAAAAACTACAAGAGCAAGATGCGTATATTCGTGCACAACAGGATGTTCAAAGGCAAGCCATTGAATCCCATGAATTTAATGGACATTTGAACCAGTTTTTAGAAAGTTCTGTTACATCAATCAAAGATAAATACAGTGATTTTGATGCAGCAGCGGATTTTCTTTATGAGACGCGTGCGAAGCAATTAAGTGCTTGGTCTTCTGTTTATCCGACTTATGCACAACGGAGCACGATAGATGCGATTATAGGGGATGAATTACGTACAATTGTTGCGACTTGTGCACAAAAGGGGGTTAATCCAGCAGAAGAGCTTTATAGGATAGCGCAAAATCTTGGCTATCAGAACCAAGGGGTTCAAGCGAATAATCAAGTAGCAGAACTTCAAAGCCGGCAGAATTCTGCGAGAACCTTAACAGCATCTGGAGGAGGGAGTATGACAGGTCCTATGACCAAAGAAACACTTGCGAATATGTCAGAAAAAGAATTCAATGCTTGGATATCAAATCCGAAGAATGAAGCCCGTTTTTATGAAATTATGGGTGCAGACCCTGATTAGGCAATAAGTTTTACAACATAATCCGCCTTGATGCGGGTTTTTCACCGGCTTTAAGCCGGTTTTTTTACAGCAAAGAAAGGTGAAATCAATGGCAACAACACATATAGGAACTCATGATCCGCAATCGGTGAAATTGTGGTCACAGAAATTAAGCAATGAAGTTTTGAAAGCAACGAAAATAGCTCCCCTGATTGGCAAAAGTTCGAACAGCATTATCCAGCTTTACAACGAAACCCATAAAAGTGCAGGGGATAGCGTTACGTTTAGTCTGCTGGTCAATCTGTTTGGGGACGGTGTCACGCAAGGCGAAACCTTAGAGGGCAATGAAGAAGCGCTTCAATTTATGAATGATCGGTTGGTGATTAACGAGCTTTTACATGCAGCACGTGTAGCGAATGATGACTCGATTGACCAACAGAGAATTCTCCCCAATTTACGGAAAAAAGCCAAAGAAGGTTTAGTTCGTTGGTATGCCAATCGTTTAAGCATCATGTTCTTTCTTCAGGTATGTGGTTATACACCCCGTACGATCAATGTTGATGGTCGAGAAGTGTATATTAAGCCGGTTCATTATGGCTTTAATGAAGTCATGGCACCAAGCAGTGAACGTATTATCCGCCCAGATGGAAAAACCAAGGATGAAGATCTCAATGATAAAGCCAAACATAGCTTTAGTCTTAAATTGATTGATGAAGCGGTTAAACAAGCCAAACTTGCCAATCCGCAAATTTCTCCAGTCCATGTCAATGGTGATGATGTTTATGTTTTGTATTTGCATCCAACACAAGTCATGCAATTGCGAACCAATACAGCCGTTGGTGAGTGGTTAGATATTCAAAAATCGGTTTATGCAACCTCTCGTGCGAAAAACCCAATCTTTGATGGTTCTCTAGGCATGTATAATGGCGTTATTTTACGTGAAGCGATACATGTCACCCATGGAGTTAACTCGACAAATAATACAGCGGTAAAGAGTGTGCGTCGTGCGGTTTTCTTAGGAGCCCAGAGTGCGGTTATAGGTTTTGGCAAGAATCACAGTGCAACGCATTACACACTCAAAGAAGAATATTTTGATTATGAACGTGAATTTGGTGTTGCAGCCAAGACCTTGATAGGAATGAAGAAGACCCGTTTCAAAATGCCAAATAGCGCACAAACAGCCCAAGATTTTGGAACGATTGTCATTCCTACCTACAGCGGTGAAGCTGGTGCGTAATCATTAAGGGGATAAGACATGGCAGATCAATTACCACCTCCATTGCAGGGAAGAACTCTTCATACCCAACAGGTAAGTTTCTTACGTTTGAATATTTCGCATAAAGATAAGCATCTTACGGAAAAAATCGGAATTTTGCCTCGTGGCGCTTTGATCACTTCGATGAAGGCTTTTGTCAAGACCGCGTTTTCTGAGACAAAATTAAAGATAGGCAGCACCTATGGCGGCAATGAGTTCAGTGAAAAAGACATCAAAGCCCAAGGCACGCAAGATTTTACGCCAACAGATCAAAAGTCTTTTGTTGCAGATGATAAGGAGATGACCCTTTATGCAACACGAGACAAAACAACAGATGCTGGTGAATGTATTGTGGTTGTGCAATTCGTAACAAATCATTGAGGGGATAAGACATGGCAGATTATTTACCACAGCCCTTGCAAGGGAGAAATCTTCATACGCAGCAGGTAAGCTTTTTGCGGCTTAATTTTAGCTATGAAGATAAAGAAAACGCTATGAGAATAGGCACGCTACCTCGTGGTGCTTTGATTACTTCAATTAAAGTGTTTGTTAAGACAGCATTTTCGGACACGAAGGTAAAAATAGGGTGCACTGCTGGCGGCAATGAGTTTGGTGAAGCAGAAATCAAACAACAGGCAGTAAAAGAGGTTAAGCCCACCAATCAGAAGGAGTTTATCCCTTATGATGAAGAACTTACTCTCTATGCTAAAGCTGATAAGACAGTACAAGCTGGGCAAGCAAGTATAGTCGTTGAATTCGTGACTAATCACTGAGAGGTCTTTTGATGACACGTCATTATATTCGGGTTAAAACCGGAGGACCGATACCAGTAAAGCGAGATGTTTATCGTCATAAGAGAACACTTTCGCACTTAGTGTCGGTCATTCAAGATGAGATTGATGACATAGCCGATGAGTATGTTCAACAAATCCAAGAAAGCATTTTTGCAGCTATTCGTTTTTGTGAACGGGAGACCTTTTACTTTAACGAAAGCCGTGATGTGGTGTTTGAGACACGGGCGGGACAAGGTGTTTATGATGCAAGCACTACCCGCCCTATTGAAACAGCTGTTAAAATCAAAAACGTTTATTTAAGTTCTGATCAACATCATAAGTTTGCCTTGGAATGTAATGACCATGTTTCTTTAGAGCCTTTGTTATCATCAGAGCAGCAAGGAACGCCGGTTTGTTACAGTTATTTTGATAGGAAATTACATCTTTATCCCACGCCGGATAAAGTCTATCAGATTCAACTCATTCTCTCTCCATTGCGTTTATCAGAGATAGAGAGTGTCGATGAGGAGCACCCATGGTTTGTGCACGCGTTTGATTTGATTAAGGCGCGTGCAAAATACGAACTTTACAAGAATATCTTGAAAGACCCCGATTGTGCGACGGCAGCTTACAATGACTTTAACGAACAGTTGCATGAATTGCGTGCAGAGACGTCTCAACGTCATAACGTTACCAGAATAATACCAACGGATTTTTAAGATGGTTTATTTTCCAGTAGCCGATTACAGACCAGATGTTGCGGTTGTCAACGGCAGTTTTACGGATAGCCTTGTGAATGTTTTACCGGCAGATGGTGGTTACATACCCATGCCAAGTGCAATGGTTGTTTCTAATCCTTTGGAAGAAAAGCCCTTGGGTTCAATCGCCTTTAGAAGCGGTAATGGTGTTAAGATAATCGTAGGAGGAGCTAAAAAGCTTTATGCTTATGATAGCCAAACGCGTGGTTGGCAAGACATCAGTCAAAATGGTGTGACGTATCAGGCAAATGATGAGAACAAATGGTCGTTTGCGTTGTTCGGTGATGCTGTCATTGCGGTGAATAAAAATGATAAACCGCAAGTTTTCAAGGTTCGCAATTCCCAACGATTTGAAGATTTAGGAGGCAATCCCCCCAAAGCAGGTTTGGTGAAAGTTTGGGGCGATTTTGTTTGTTTGATGCAATTGACAGATAATCCTAATCGTATCCATTGGTCAGGTCTCAATGATGCGACCCATTGGACGGTTGGTGTTAAAGATTGTTATTATCATAACTTTAATGATGGTGAACATGTGCAGGGTGCAACAGAATCGAGCAATCCAATCGTTTTTCTACGTTCTGCTGTTTATGCCGGTTCTTTTACGTTAGGGTCTAAGGTTCCGTTCATTTTTCAAAAGCTACAAGACAAGCGTGGAGCAAGAAGTGCAGCATCTATAGCCTGTCGTGGTAGTGATGCCTTTTTTGCTGGTGATGGCGGCTTTTATCAAATGAGTTTGGATGGTCAACTTTTATCGATAGGCTTTGAAAAGGTCGACCGAACGGTGTTTTCGACCTTTGATAAGCTTGCTCTTGATGAGATGCAAGCGGTGATAGACCCTGTCCATAATCGCGTTTACTGGTCCTTAAAAAGTTACAATAACGAGCAAACGACCTTTGTTTATGATTGGGGCTTGCAGAAATGGTCGACACTACAGGGAGAGCTTTTCACGTTCTTTCCAGTGTTTACAACAGGTTATACTTTAGAACAGTTAGATGAGATTTCGATCAATCTTGAGGCATTGCCGGCTTCTTTAGACAGCCCCCGTTGGCAAAGTGGCGCTCCAATGCTTGGTGCTTTTGATGAAAACAATCGGCTTGTTATGTTTACAGGAGCCCCGATGGAGGCAACGGTTGTTTCACAAGAGATGGGGGCACCGGATGGAAGTTTTAACTTTATTACGAAGATGTTTGCCGAAGTTGATACGACGGAAGGTCTTTTAAGCATTGGAGAGCGTCGGCTTCGCAATAATCAGACACCGATCACATGGCACAAGGAGAGGGTGTGTTCGTATGTCACGGGCGCTTATCATGGGCGTTCGCGCAATCGTTATCACCGCTTTAAATTGCGCATTCCTGAAGGCATTCATTGGAACCATATTACGGGATTTAATGTGGATTTACGTCCTTTAGGCAGAGGGTAATGGCAAAAGTCTTTTTGACCACGTCTTGGGATATGGAGCGTATAGCCCCTTATCTTGAAGAAATCATTGCATCTTTTAGAGAGTATGTAGAGCGTTTCAAACATGAAATTACGTTGCAAGAACTCATTGAAGCGATTTGCAGTGGTAAGAAACAGTTATGGCTTGTTTTGGATGATGAAGAGCGCTTTTTAGCGGTCGTCACGACCCAGATACAACAGACAGTTTTAGGAAAGAAACGCGCTCTGATTTGTGAATGTAGTGGCAAGGGTGTTCTTGATTTGGTTGACAATTTGCAAGTTGTAGAGGATTGGGCGCGTGAGAATGGGGCTTCTGAAATGGAGATCTTGGGTCGTTTGGGTTGGAAACGTGCATTGGACAAGCAAGGTTACAGCATAGATATGCTTTATTACAGGAAGGAATTGTAACATGGGGAGCAAGACACCGACAACAACAGAACAAAAGCAGGTGCAGACAAGCGCTCCTCCCTCTTGGATGCAGAATGTATTTAAGCGTGGTGGTGCAGATGCGTATAACATGTATGACACAGGGATTGGGGGTAATGTGTATGGAGGACCTCGTGTTGCGCCGTTAAGTGCTCAAACCACCCAAGCCATAGGTGGTCTTGGGAGTGTCCCTCATCATTATCAAAATCGCTCTTTGATGAATACAATCTATAATCCAACGTCGGCAGCCATGAATCTTCGACATATGGCTTCTGGTGGTATGATGGGAGAAAATTCGTATTTCAAACGAGCACTTCAAGAAGCGTTAGATGACTCAGACACTCAAATTAACAGATATTTCTCAGGGATTGGTCGTTATGCAACTCCTGATCACAGAGAGGAAGTGCGGAAAGGAAGAGATTCTATATACGCTCGTGCTATGTTAGAGCAATTTAATCGTGATGCGGATCGCATGATGCAAGCCAATGCCATGATAGACCAAGCCAATCAAAATCAGTTGGGAGCATCAAATAACTTCTTGCAGGGTTATGGCAATGCCTATTCCAATGCCATACAGGGGGGAGGTGTGCTTGATAATTACAATCAGAGAGTTGTTGATGCCAATCGTGAACGTTGGCTGGAACAAGACAATAGCGGCTGGAATAGGTTGAATATGCTTATGAACGCCGGTCATGGCTTTGCAAGGAATTACGGCACGACGACGAATAATCATACAATCTCTAAGATAGAGGGCAATAATCCGTGGAAAAATGTAGGGGCTATAGGTTCTCTGGCACTTCAAGCAGCACCGATGGCTTTTGGTTATATGGCAGGTGGTCCAATGGGAGCAGCGTTGGCAGGAGGAGCATCCAAGCTTTTTTTAGATTACATGAATCAAAAGAAAGCTCTGGAGAATAATTAAAGAATAGTTTTGTAGGAGAGTGTGATGGCATTTCCATTATTAGGCTTAGCTGCTGGGGTAGCAGGTGGGGCAGCATTGAGATATGGACCTCATATTTTTAGGTATCTTTATCCCAGAGTAGCTCCAAAAATGGTTACAGGGGCGAAAGGATTGGGACAATTAATGAAACCAAACCTGAAGAATCCTTTAGTAATTGGTGGGGCGATTGGGAGTATTCTGGATAATATAAATGAAGCACAAGCCCCATCCAACCCCTATTTACAGAATAGTCTGAATCCATATGGACCATTTATGCCCTATACGGCTCCTGGAGCGGAAATGCCTCTTGGATTTGATCAACATCCACCCATGCCAAATGCACTAGAGAGTACTCCACAAGAACTAAAACCTCATGTTAATGAACAAACGCAACCATTAGCACCCGCTTCCCCAACACCGCCTTCTGAACCAACAGATGCAGAGAAATTTTTACAGTCCAATACTTATAAGTTTTTTCAATCGGATGCGTATCAGAAGCTCAAAGATCTTTTTGCAGGTATGGCGGCAGCACCTACAGATGGTTCTGGATGGGATGCGCTTGCAAGTGGTGTGAAGCATCTTAATGAAGGAGATAAGGAAAGAGGGCAGGTTAACCAGACTGTCGAGTATCTAAAGTCCAAAGGATATAGCGAAGAAGAAGCGCGGTTCATGGCACGTAATCCGCAAATGCTTAATGGGTTGTTTACACAAGGAATGAATGCACGTTCTAGTTCTCAGCAAATAGATAATATACCACCTAAACTTTCTCCTGATTACTATGGTGTTTTTAATCCTGAGACTAAACAGTGGGAAGCAAAGGTCATTAAAGGAAGTAAGACATATGAGGAAAAAAAAGAAAAGATTATAAAGCAAAAACAATTTTTTGAATCTGAATTAGTTAGTCAGAATACTAATATTAGGTTACTTGATAATATAGAAAAAGTAGTTCGATCTACATTAACTGGTACAAATTTATTAGCATCAATATTTTCAGTATTATCTGCAACTGACGCTTCAATGTTAAAGTCAAATATTGAAGCGGTTAAAAAGAATCTTGCACGTGATACTTTGGAGGAAATGAAACAGAAGTCACCAAATGGAGCGTCAGGGTATGGAAATATGAATATACAAGAATTTACATCATTACAGACCCGTTTGGGAAATTTAGATCCAAACCTGAGGCGAGATATATTGTTAGAAGAAGTTATAGCTGTAAAAGAGGCAGTGTTGAAGGCACAGAGTAATACACAAAAACTTTTAAATAATTGGAACACTGAATATAAGGATTTTCTATCATTGCCTATTTTACCTATTTCACAATTTACACATGTAAAAAATAAAGATGATGAGGATAGATTGTCTAAAGGTGAAATCTTTGTAGATGACGGTGGTTACATAAGAAACAAGTGAAAGAGAAATTGATATGGGATATGTACCTTATTCTCCTGTTATTGGCCATATTTCAGATAAAGACATAATGGAAAAAATTCAAGCGGCATTGTATAAAAATAGCAGCCAGCAGACGAGTAATTATACACCTTATTCTCCTATCATTGGTCATATTTCAGATAAAGATATAATGGAAAAAATTTGGAATGCACAAAATAGCTATACAGGGGTTACACAGCATCCAGAAGAAACACAAAAGTTAGAAGAAGAATATCCTACTGAAAATATTTCGATGTGGGATGCTCTCAGAAGCTCTACTGCAGAAGGACTTACAGCAAACTTTAGTGATGAGCTTCAAGGTTTGTTTGCCCACTTATCAGGAAGCAATTATGATGAGGCTGTAAAGAAGGCACGCGCTTATCAGAGGGCAGTACATAGAGCATATCCTTGGTTATCATTTGGTGGAAATGTTATAGGGTCTATTTTACCATTGATAGCGACGGGGGGAGTGCCGTTAATTGCGAGTAGGTTAGGGTTAGCAGCATTTGGAGCTAGAAAAGCTAGTTTGTTTTCCCGTCTTATAGGTGAAGCAATAGGTATTCCAGGAAAAGATTTAGGTCTTAAAACAGCGGTGAGATCAGGTGCATTATCAGGAGCGTTATCAGGAGTTGGAAGTGGTGTAGGATGGGGAGATTCTATAGATAGTGGGATAAATAATGCTGTAATTGGAAGTGTAGCGTCTCCATTTCTCTCTATCGTAGGTTCTTTTGCTGGGAGAGGGTATAATGCTATCGGCAATGCAGTAAAGAAAGCTCCAGATGGTTTTTCTAAGAGAGATTTACGGAATATTGCTAGTTATGCATATCATTCGGGGATAAAAAACCTACCAGATACTCTTGCAAAAAGTGGTTCTGAAGCACGTCTTAGTGATATTATTCCAGGATTTAAAAATCATATTTATGGTATAGTTCAAAACAATAGGATGCTTCATGAGCAGCTTAATGAAGAGCTTGGTAAAAGAGCAGCTGGAATTTCAGGACGAATGGGTAAAGCTCTAGATGAAAACTTTATCAAAAGAAAGGGAAGTGGAGATCTTGAAGATGCTTTAGAAGAGTCAGTAAACAAATCTACTTCGACTCTGGATGCAGGACAGCTTCAAAAAGCTTTTGATAATATAGGTAGTATAAAGTCACAACCATTATATGATACAGCATTAAGTACTACTTTAAAGCCTGAACACCAAAAAAAGGTGCAACAGTTAATGGAGCATTCACATTTTAAGAAAGCTTACGAAGAAGCTACGCAAGATGTCAATAATCGAAAAATTACGGATGCGGCGTATGTACAAAAATATCCTGATTCTATAATGGATATTCTTCACCGAACCAAAGTAAAGATTAGTAATCAGATTCAACGTGATAATCTAAATGGTATAGACACTGCGGATCTTGTTTCACTTGAAAAGTATATTATAAAGTTGCTAGAGGACATTTCAGGGGATTATAAGACAGCAAGGGAGGTTTTTGCCTATTATAAAGATCTCTCTAAAGCTATAAAAGAAGGATACGATTCTTTGAGTTCTTCTGTTTCTATCAATGAGGCTCTGAATAAAAGCAATCTATATCAAAGTAAAGGTAAAGTGTCATCTGTTGGTGATAGAGCTCCGTCATTCGAAGATGCTTATAAATTAGGCATAAGAAGTAAGATTGATGATGAAATGTTCAATTCTAGCGATAAGTTAGAATATTATAAAAATCTTTTCAACACAGACAGCTATGTAGAAAAACTAAAATCTCCTTTTGGTGAAGATGCTGTAAAGAGACTAAAGGACGCTTTTGAGTACGAACAGTTGTATAATAAAACCTATAAGGGAATTCCAGAGCTAAGAGATAGAGCACGCCCAAAACTTTTTCAAGGGTTTAAAGAATATAAAGATATTGGGCAATTTCCGCATGCTGTTGTAAGAATACTAAGAAATGCACACAGGATGACAACAAGCCAGAAAAATCTAAAAGCTCTCCAGAAACTAGATAAAAAAATGCTAGAGCTCGATTCTTTAAAAGTAGGGGGATATAATAACAAACAAGTAGCAAAAATTATTCAAGATTTCATTAATGATTATGAAAAAGGACTTGTAAACAATGATATTGCAAAACGCTTTCATGCTTCTTTATCTCGATTAATGTGGGGAATGATGACAGCGGGATCTAGGAATTCTGAGTAATGCAATAGTGATATCAACAATGGGGAAAGCTAACAAAATGACTAGCTATTATAGTCCTGCTGTTAATCAAGCGATACGGCAAACGGCAGCGCGTTATGGTCTGCCCGAAAGCTATTTATACCGTGTTGCGCAAGTTGAAAGTGGAGGCAATCCGAATGCAAGGAATCCCCGCTCTTCTGCGGGTGGGTTGTATCAATTTATAGACAGCACCGCCAAACAATATGGTTTGCAGGATCGTTTTGACCCCATGCAAGCGGCAGATGCCATGGGGCGGTTGACACTTGATAATCGCAATCATTTAAGCCGCCTGTTGGGAAGAGCGCCTAGTGAAGCGGAGTTGTATTTAGCACATCAACAAGGAGCAGGAGGAGCCGCGCGGCTTTTGCAAAATCCCCATGCCAATGCGGCGCAAATTGTTGGCAGCAATGCGGTTGGCTTGAATGGTGGAAACAACGCTATGCGTGCAAGTGATTTTGTCAACCGTGTATTACAGATGTATGGTGGGCAGCCTCATAGAGCAAGTCCTACAGCGCATGGTGGCATTAGAAATAGAGACAACTTGTTAGAGGTTTTAAGGGCATTATTAGCATCACAAGAAGAGGCTTCGGAAGAAGAAGAGAGTGATGAAGATGATAATCCTTTGATGACGCAATTCATGCGGGCGTTTTACGGACCATTTTACCGGAATTAGGATTCACGAGAAATGTCAACGATTTATGATTGGTCGCTTAGAGCGGCGGATAATACGCGTTCTGATAATTTGATTGATTGGTCCGAAGGACAGTATCCTAGCAGTGTGAATACGAGCGCCCGTGTGATGATGCAGCGCGTAAAGGAATACTTGTCAGACACGGGTGGAGAGCTTGAAGGCATTGTGACAAATGATCATGTCCAACAAACGAGTGTGATAAGACTTGCAAGCACTTCACAGTTTTTAGAGTATAAGAATGGTATCGTTTTGCGCTTTATGGCGACGGGCAGGAATGTTGGAGCGACCACGATTGTCTTAAATGCTTTAGATGGCAAGCCGGTTTATAAAGCAACAGAATTAGGCATCAGTGCATTATCGGGAGGGGAAATCCAACAGGGGTGCATTTATACATTGTTTTATAATGAAGATCATTGGCATCTTGTTAATCCTACCTCTATCCCTTTAGAAGAAGAAAGCAGTCTTTATCCCACGGGTTTTATAGGAACGTTTGGAATGCGTGGGATTCCAAAGGATTGGTTAATTTGCGATGGGAAGGCTTATTTGCGTCGTGATTATCGTGATTTATTTGAGACGATAGGAACGGTTTGGGGAGAGGGGGATGGCGCCACGACATTTAATGTTCCAGATTTTCGAGGGATGTTTTTACGGGGGCTTGATGGAGGGCGCAATATTGATGAGGGGCGTTCTTTTGCAAGTGTGCAAACAGATTTAATCGAGTCTCACCAACATCAAGGACAGAGCCTTTCGATGTCTCATTTTACCAGCAACGAAAATTTTTGGGATGGGAATACGACAGATGTGTTGGGTTATCGTCTAGGCTTGTTTGGGGGGAGTTCTCTCGCGAATTTTATGGGCATAGAGCGTGAGAATTTAGGGGGCTACATTGTAAGTCCTTATACTCTTGATGAGAGCCAAGAGGTTGTTTTGAAGAGCACTGGTGAAGGCGAGACGCGTCCAGTAAATGTGAGTGTTCTGTTTGCGATTAAGACATGAGATTTAAGATGTCGACAATTTATGATTGGTCTTTAAATGCCTCCTTGAATGCCTATTGTGATGATTTAATAGATTGGTCAAAAGGACAACGTCCTAGTAGTCTGAATAATAGTGCTCGTGTGATGATGCAGCGTGTGCGTGAATATTTATCCGATACGAGTGGTGTGATTGAAAGTACTTTTACGGTTGATGCTGAACAACAGACGACGTTGATAAGACTTCAAAGCCAATCGCAATTTTTAGAGTATAAGAATGGGATATCAGTTTGTTTTAAAGCGAAGGGTAAGAATGTTGGGGAAACCGCAATTGCCTTGAATGATTTAGCCGCTAAACCTGTTTATAAGGCGACGGAATTAGGCATTCGTGCATTATCTGGAGGCGAGCTTCAAAGGGGGTGCATTTATAGCTTGGTTTATAGGGATCATGCTTGGCATGTTTTAAATCCTACGCCTCTCTCTTTATCACAAGAACCGGTTATTCCCATTTGTCCTACAGGGACGATAGGAATTTTTGGAATGCAAGTTTTGCCAGAGGGCTGGTTACCCTGTGATGGGAAGGCTTATTTGCGCAGTGATTATCCTGCTCTTTATGATGCGATAGGGATCAGATGGGGAGGCGCTGATACTTGGAACAAGTTTAACGTTCCCGATTTGCGTGGTGTTTTTTTACGAGGTGTTGATGATGACCGCGAGATAGACCGCTTTCGTTATCTTGGCACTTTACAAAATGACGCTATGAGAAAGCATGATCATAGTGGTCAATCCTTTACGATTTTGAATGATGAAAATCAGGAAGAGAGTTGGCATGGTGATATGACGATCATCTGGGGATATGTGTTGAATGACCAGCAAAGATTGAAACTTGCCGAACGTTTGGGTGTGAGAGCAGAGGATATACGTGTGCACCATAAGCTCGCCTTTCCCCATTCCCACCTTCATATGCGTGATGTTGCATTGGCAAGTTCAGGTGTAAGTGAGACGCGCCCGATTAATATGAGTGTTGTATTTGGAATCAAGACGTGAGGTTTAGATGTCCACGATTTATGATTGGTCTTTAACGGCATCTGAGAATGGTGGTGCTGATGCTTTGATTAATTGGTCAGAGGGACAGCATCCTAACACAGTCAATAATAGCGCTCGTTTTATGATGCAGCGGGTGCGTGAATATTTATCGGATACGGGCGGCGTACTTGAAGGGATTGTGACGGTTGATAATAACCAAAAGACGAGCGTGATAAGGCTTCTAAGCCAATCGGCATTTTTAGAGTATAAGAATGGGATATCGGTTTGTTTTAAAGCGAAGGGCAAGAATGTTGGGGCGACAACAATTGCTTTAAATAATTTAGCTGGCAAACCTGTTTATAAGGCGACAGAAACCGGTTTATTAGCCTTATCGGGAGGAGAGATACAAGATGGCTGTCTTTATACGCTTGTGTATGATGAAGATATAACCGGTTGGCAAGTTCTCAACCCGACAAGGGGCAAAGTTTCTTCCTTAAAACGCTTACCCACTGGTCTGATAGGACCGTTTGCAATGGAGCGCTTGCCGGATGGTTGGTTGCCATGTGATGGGAAGGCTTATCCGCGGCTTGTCTATTGGGATTTATTTTGTGCGATAGGGACGACGTGGGGAGAAGGAGATGGCGCCACGACGTTTAATGTTCCCGATTTTCGGGGGCTATTTTTACGAGGACTTGATAATGAACGCAATTTAGACCCTTGGCGTTCTTTTGCAAGTATACAACCCTGTTCTTTAAAAGCGCACGAACATTTTATAGGTCCAGCGTCATCAGAAGGTCTTTCTTCTCGTAAAAAACGGGATGTTTCTTCTACTGAAGCTCACTTGAAAAGGCGAAAGAGAGCTATAGACGAAGAGTGTGTAGGTTTGAGTGGGGATGCCTTGGAAAGGTGTAATCAAGAATTTGACCGAATAGCAGGAAGTCCACAGGTAGAGCTTCCATTTTGGTTTACAGAAAAAGATAAGCCGCCGCGTTTACCTTGGTTTATCAGGAGCCCTTTTGCTAATTTTTTATATCATTCGACCCCTATAAAAGAGGGTGTCCATGACCAAGCGCATCATGAACATCACCTCATGGCAGAGAGGTTTGGTGGTGTTGAAACGCGCCCCGTTAATGTGAGTGTAATTTATGGGATCAAGACATGAGGAGTTGAAATGTCATTAAAACCGTTTGCGATATCAGAGATTAGCGACCCGTCTCAAGTACGGGTCGTTTTGTATTCGGGGGAAGGATTTGTACATGCGCCGCTTCATGGGGTTTTTGATTTACTGAAAACAGCTTTGAAAAGCGAGCTTGATGGTTCTGTAAAAGATTTAGAGAAGCGCTTAGAGACTTTAAGAGAAGAGCTTGAAGATTTGAAAGAGTGTTCATTGGATGAAGCCCTCTGAATGAAGGAATAAAGCAGATGAAGATACCCGATCATGAACATGAATATTTGATACCTGTTGCGACGAGAGAAGAAATCAGAGAAGGGACTTCGCAAGACAGCGTTGTTGTTCCGAAGCTTTTAGGGACGGCATCTTTGTATTCGTATGAAACCTTTGCGCCGTTAGAGCAGGTTGTTAATGCAAGGCAAGAAGCAGAAAAAGCCATGGCGCGTGCGAATGGGGCGCAACAAACAGCAGATCAAGCGAAAACTATAGCAGACAGTGTCAAGGAATTATCGGATGCAGCAGCGACGACGATAGCGCAAGCAGCAGGCACAGCAGCGAGTGCAGTTACTGTAGCCAAAGAAGCCAAGACGACAGCTGATACAGCTTTAGAGCAGGCAAATACGGCATTAACAGTATCCAATGCCGCCAAGACAACAGCAGAGGTATCGAAAACCTCTTCAGAAGATGCCAAGATGAAGTCAGAAGCGGCTGAGAGGTTAGCGCAAGAAGCCAAGCGTATTGCGGATGATACTAAAGGTGCAGCCGATAGAGTGGCGACAACGGTCACGGAAAGCTCTCAAAGAGTGACACAAGTTCAAAGCACAGTAGAGACAGCTTTGACAGAGGCAAGAGAAGCCAAGGCAACGGCAGGAGATGCAAAAACACTTTCCGAACAAACCAAGAGCGCTTTTGATGATGCCAAGCAGGTGATGGGCGAGGTGAAGAATGTTGCAGAAACAGCAGCAACGAACAGTGGGCAAGCTCTCACGACAGCTTCTGAAGCCAAGATGACAGCTGATAGAGCTTCTTCGGTAGCTGGTGATGCAAAAGAAACGGCGTCTAAAGCCCTGTCGGTAGCTCATGGTCTTAAGCAATCGGTTGATCATGTCAAGAATACAGCTGAGGGAGCCAAAAGGACAGCAGAAGGAGTAGAGCAGAGGGCTTTAACAATAGAAGACGTTGCTACACAAGCCAATACTAAAGCTGGTGAAGCCAAACAATTGGTTGAAGAAGTTAAGACGACAGCGCATTTAGCAGAAACGTTAGCGAATAATGCAAAGCAGTTAGCGGATAGTGCAAAAGACACAGCGGTGGAAGCGAAGAATAAAGCAGAGGATGCTCATGTCCTATCGCAAGAAGCTAAGAGCACAGCAGAGACGGCAGAAGAGAAAGCCGCAAGAGCCGAAAAGAAGGCAGATGATGCGACAGTTACAGCTTCTGAAGCCAAGACTATGGTGCAAGAAGCAAAACAGGCGTTAGAGACATCCACAGCGCAACAAGATGCTTCAGAAGCACTGTCTCAAGCCGCTGAAGCGAAGAAAGTAGCAGATCAGGCAGCAACGTTAGCCAATGAAAGTAAAACGACAGCTGTTGAGGCAAAAGGTTTAGTGGAGGAAGTAAAACAATCGGTAGCGACAGCGACAGCAACAACAGAGAGTGTAGCTAAGGAAGCTAAAGTAGCATCAGAAAGCGCTGTTAGGGTGGCGAATACAGCGAGGACCACAGCAGAAGAAGCCAAGAGTGCAGCGGATAGTGCAACAGCAACGGCTCATCAAGCTCAACAGAATGCAGAGGAGGCTACAAAATTAGCTTCTGAAGCGAAAGCGGTAGCAGAGTCTGCGGTGCGTTCAGGAGAGACGGCAGGGCAGGTGAGTGTGGAAGCGGTGCAGGGCATAGCACAAGAGGCGAAGCGTAAAGCGGATGAAGCTGAAAAAATAGCACAAGAATCTAAAGATGCTTTGGATGATGTAAAGCAAGTAGCTGGTCGTGCGAAGTCGATAGCAGAAGAGGCAAAAAAGGTTTCTGAAAGCGCCCAGAAGAAGGCAGTACAGGTAGAGACAGTAGCGGATGAAGCCGAAAAAATAGCACAAGAAGCCAAACAGACAGCAGGTTATGCCAAGCATGATGCGGAGCAAGCGCGTAGTGAGGTGGAAAATGCAAAAAGCACAGCGAATGCAGCGTGGAATAAAGCCCACAAAGCGAATGAAACAGCAGATAGTGCTAAGCTTACAGCAAGTTTAGCAGAAACGGCAGGCGAAGAAGCCAAGAAAATAGCGGAGAAAGCCAATAACTACGCGTATCAAGCCAAGAGCGAAGCCGAAAAAGCCAAGGAAATAGCCAATAGTGCAAAATATGCAGCAGGAGAGGCGCAAAAGGCAGCTGAAACAGCGGGTAAAAAAGCCGCGTCTTTAGAAGCAGCCGCAGAAGAAGCACAAAAAATAGCACAAGAAGCCAAACAGACAGCAGGTTATGCAAGACATGACGCGGAGCAAGCGCGCAATCAGGCAGAAAATGCAGAGAAAATAGCCTCGTCTGCGAGGAGTAGGGTTATCGATATCAATCAAGTGGTTGAGAATTTTAAAGCCCCCGTAAGTTTAGCGCGGATGTACTCAGACGAAGCCAAGAAAAAAGCCGAGTCGGCAGATTCACAAGCCTATCAAGCCAAGAGCGAAGCCGAAAAAGCCAAGGAAGTAGCTGATAGAGCGAAAAGGACAGCAGAAGAAGCTAAAACAACAGCCGATACGACGAAACAAGAGCTTGAAGGTATCAAGAGTTCCCTAGCAACGGCAACAACAGCCCATACAGTAGCTTCACAGACAAAAGTGCTAGCGGAAGAGGTAAACAATTTACTGAAACAGTCCAATTTAACGGTTCTTTCAATTTCCACACCGTTTCTTGTTGCGAAAGGCAAAGCGGAATTAACCTTGAAAAAAGGAACACGCATAACCTTGGCATTAGGCAATGATATTTTAGTTGCAAGTTATACGGCAGATACAAGAATAAGCGTTCCTCCTCTTTCGGTGGGCAAAGATTATTATGTTTATTTGGTTTCTGATGGAGGACAGTCTCATAAACTTGTTTTATCAGAAAACTCTACGTATCCAAGGAATTACACAGTGAGTAATTCGCGAAAGATAGGAGGGTTTCATACGCTCTGTGCGGATGTTGGTACGATTTCCGGTCACCCATTGTCTGGTTATAGAGCAGGGGATATTTTACCCAATTCAGTTTGGTGTCTCAATCACCGCCCGCATAGTTCACCAGAAGGAATGGTTTATGACCCCTCTACAGATCTTTGGGTTGATATTTATCTTCAGTCAGGGACGGGTCACAATACCCGCTCGGCGTATAATGTTCCTATTACGACGAACCGTCTACAAACAGATCACATATCCGATATGCTGCGTGTTAAGAAGGCTTTGCTCAATAATACAGAATTTGCCTCCGCGATGTATGGAAGCAATGAAGGTGGTGGGATTCAAGGCAAAAAAGCACCTTCACCAAAACATTCTGGAGGTTATAAGAATACGGCAAATATACGGATGGTTTCGCATATCGGTTGTGAAGATGGTTGCGGTTATGTTTGGCAATTTGTGAAAGATGTTTGTTTCATGCAAACGGTAACTGGAACCTCACCAAATGTACAGTTTAAAAAAGATATGTATGCATTGTTGGCTGGTGGAGACTGGTCAGATACTACGAATATCAATCCACATCTGCGTGCAATCATTATACGGAATGCCATTTATGAATCGGCTGGCGCCCGTGGCTGTAGTTATCCACGGCATTTTATTTAGGAGGGGTAGATGATAGATTATCCAGAGCATTTAAATAGCAAAGAAGATTATATGAATATGCTTTCCTTTGATAAGGCTGAAACCGTAAGGAGGTTAGAGGTTCTTTTAGAGACGCGTTTTTATTGGGTTTTAGTCAAGGAGTTAAGTGAAGGAGAAGAGGGGATTGAAGATGACACGCATAAGGTTTGTCTAACAACAACCATACCGTTTGATTCAAATGGTGATTTTGTAGAAAAGCGTTGTCAGTATGAATTACAGGAAAGCGAATATGCGCCGCTCTTTCAACTTGGCTTTCGTGTTGAAGAAGTCGAGCAGCTGATCAAAGAGCATAGCCAATAGAGATCATAAGAAAATATTTTTATGCCGCCTCACTTTTGTGGGGCTTTTTTTATGGAGCGTCAGATGAGAAAGATATCGAAAGAAGGATTAGAGCTTATCAAACAATGGGAAGGTTTGCGTTTAGAGGCATATCGAGATACGGCATGTGTCTGGACGATTGGTTATGGCCACACCAGCAATGCGGGTCACCCCCTTGTCAAAAAAGGCATGTGTATTAGCCAAGAGCAAGCAGAAGAAATCCTTTGTGAAGACTTAAAGCAATTTGAGAAGACGGTAGAGGAATCGGTCACGGTTTCGTTAACGGATTGCCAATTCGCGGCATTGGT
>NZ_JBHINK010000144.1:337-582 GCF_042194905.1 Bartonella sp. CL63NXGY | reverse complement strand
AAGATATTTGAATACGGAATCGCCAGCCTTAGCTTCATCATCTAAGAAGTAAATTCCTTCTTCATAAGCTTTTGGAGCAATCTTGTCACTAAAGCCAATTTCCTGCAAAGCACAAAGCATTCCATTCGATTCTTGACCACGAATTTTACCACGTTTAATCTTTTGGTTATTTGCGATCCGCGCACCGTTAAGGGCAACAATTACCTTTTTACCTTCTTGAACATTAGGGGCACCACATACGATTT
>NZ_JBHINK010000144.1:0-250 GCF_042194905.1 Bartonella sp. CL63NXGY | reverse complement strand
CTCCATCACTCAATGAATAAACATCGTTAATATCTACAGATGTCCGCGCAATTTTTTCCGCCAAATCTCGAGGCTCAACATCTAAATCAAGGTATTCTTGTAACCATTTGTATGATACTTTCATTTAACTTATCCTTTCTGATCAAATTGGCTAAGGAAGCGTACATCATTTTGATAGAAGTTTCGAATATCATCTACCCCATACTTCAACATTGCAAAACGGTCTGGGCCAAGGCCAAAGGCAAATCCA
>NZ_JBHINK010000143.1:0-583 GCF_042194905.1 Bartonella sp. CL63NXGY | reverse complement strand
TGAAAACCCTGTGAAAAATTTTGAAAAGTCTGTGAAAGCCCAGAAAACCGCCTTTGAAGACCCTGTGAAAAAAATCACTCCAAAAGTTCAATTGACTCCAAAATCAGCCAAAAATAAACAAAAAAGCAAAAAAGATTTCCATATATAAGTGGAAATCTCTAAAAATTGAGTAAAAAGTATTGTTTATCAATAATTTATATAAATTTTTTAATGTAAAAAGATTTCCACTTTCATTTTTCATATTAAAGAGGCATTAAGCTGTATCTTATTTAGTTTCTGGATGTGCATTTTCAGCCTCTATTTGACGCTTTAAATGCAGTTTTAAAAGAGGTAAAATAAGCTCTACTTCTTCCGTGTCGTTGATGTCTTGAACAAGCTCTTGCAACTTTATACAAAGTTCCGCCGCGCGTTCCGCTATATCTTCAGGAGGGATTTTTATATTTGCATCGCGATACGTTGTATAAGCTATGCGACCAAGCTTTTTCATGAGACCAGCAGGGATGGTAGGTGGAGATATATTGAAAGACTGAGTTTTCATCATGTTTATGAACATTTCATCTTCACCAGTCAAAAGCCAATTTAG
>NZ_JBHINK010000142.1:0-584 GCF_042194905.1 Bartonella sp. CL63NXGY | reverse complement strand
CCAGAAAAGACAACCCAAGAAGGCAAAGTTGATGAAGCAGTAAAGGCAGCTACTAAAGCAATTAAGGCCGCTACAACTCCAGACGTAGCAACGCAAGCTGGTACTAATGGTGTAAATACTATTAACGGTATTTCATCAGAACCAAATACTAGTGATTTGGAAAAGGCAATCACAGCTGCCAATACTGCCAAGGGTACAGACAACTACAAGAAGGCAGATCCAGACAAGAAGACTGCTGTAGACAATGCATTAACCGCAGCCAAGAACCTTAAGGAAGGCAAGAATGCGGATGGCTCAGCTGTAGATCCAAAGAAGCCAATAACACAAAATGATATTGATGCAGCAAAGAATGCATTAACCAAGGCAGTTGGCGGTTTGAACGGCGATCAAAAGGCCCAAGACGAAGCTGCACAAAAGGCACTTGAGACCGCTAAGAGTAACGCTTTACAAAAGGTCCAAAAAGCCGCAGCTGATAAGAAGGCAGAAATCGATTCTAGATTAAATGATCCAGAAAAGACAACCCAAGAAGGCAAAGTTGATGAAGCAGTAAAGGCAGCTACTAAAGCAATTAAGGCCGCTACAAC
>NZ_JBHINK010000141.1:324-588 GCF_042194905.1 Bartonella sp. CL63NXGY | reverse complement strand
CAATAGTATAGCTGGTGCCATCATCATTTTTAATGTAACCAATACTATTGACAATCCATTTTTCACGTCCATTTTCTAACCAACCATTTTTCAAGGCATAATGATCGCTGGAAGCTGAAATCCCCCAATTTTGATCAGCATTGACGTTAGACATCAGTTCGTTGATATAGTCACGTGAATTGGCGGTTAAAATGGAAGATTTATAAAAGATATTATTCAACAATTTAACTTGATCACGGGGAGTGGTGGTTGATAATCCCCATG
>NZ_JBHINK010000141.1:0-262 GCF_042194905.1 Bartonella sp. CL63NXGY | reverse complement strand
AGGGCGTCAAATAATTTATTAGTAGCATAGTTATCACTAGCCTCAATCATGTCTTTGGCTAATGACTTCTGGTGGTTAGTCAAATTGCCATTTTGTTTAGCTAATAAGCCCGCTAAAATCGATACTTTGACAGTACTGGCCATGTGAAACTTATGCTCTGGTACATTCGTTGCACTATAGGTTTGATGCTTTTTACTTGAATAGACAGCAATTCCTACTTTGTTGTTCGAGGTGTACGTAATTTTACTCCAAGCTGATTTTA
>NZ_JBHINK010000140.1:0-589 GCF_042194905.1 Bartonella sp. CL63NXGY | reverse complement strand
TATCCTTAAATATATTATTTTCTATCCCTTTACAAGCTGTCACCCTTGGTATATCAGTCTTTTTAAGACCGTAAAGTTTAAATACATAAAGGATATAAGATATATTTAAACCAAATCAAAAAACAACCAATTAATTAAATTGAAAGAAAATGTATTATACTGGAAACAGTTACTAGAAACGAAAAGAGGAGTTTTCGATGGCAAATAAACACTATACTATCAAGCAATTATCAGACGAGCTAGGAGTAACTAAACCAGGCATTCGGAAACAATTAAACGATAGTTTCCGAAAACGATATACTTCTGTTTCTGGTAACAGGATTTTGATTAATGAAGCTGGTGCTAAAGAGCTTCGCAAACATTTCGGAAACCAACAATCGAAAACTAATCAGAAACAGGAAACGGAAACTAAAAATAGTAACCAGAAACAAACGGAAACAGTTTCCGATAAGGAAGAAAACACTGTTATATCAGCAAAAGATGAAACTATTGCGTTACTTAAAGAACAGCTAAGAGCTAAAGATGATCAAATTGCCAATATGCAAAAATTGATGGATCAGAATCAACAATTGTTATTAAATAATCAGGC
>NZ_JBHINK010000139.1:0-589 GCF_042194905.1 Bartonella sp. CL63NXGY | reverse complement strand
TGGCAACCAACTCATCGCCTTTTCGAGCAATGGATAATCCAAGTCGTCAATTATATAATCCTCTTTCTACTCTTAGCCACTGTATTTAATCTGATGATGAATATCTTTGCAAACTATTTGAGCGATATGAAACTCGATTACGACCAGAATATAAGCTTCATGTTTGGGGGAGCTCTCATCTTGTCCATTATATCCATCATGCTATTACTCAAACTATCAAGCGTTGCCAATTCTCTCGCAAAAGGCATTACATTTGGACATCTATGGAGACATAGAAACTAGAGGATATAAAAGCAATGGTTCCCGTAACAGACGCCCTTAATACCCATGTGACAAAATAACAAGAATATCCAATCCTAAAGTAAAAAATATTCGCACTGAAATTGAGCTGTTTTTATAAATTAAAATAGAATAAAAAAGTAAAATAATTACACATAACGTACTTTACTTTATGTTCAAAATAATAATAATGACAACAAATATCAGGATATATATAACAATAAAAAAGAGTTATATTAAAATGAAGTCGATCATTCTTATAATTTTGATTGCAAACCTTTTATCGGCTTGTGCATTAGCACCAAAGCTA
>NZ_JBHINK010000138.1:0-590 GCF_042194905.1 Bartonella sp. CL63NXGY | reverse complement strand
GGCACACTGATGACAGGTGTCGTTTCTACGGGCGGTTCAGGGGATCTTATTTTAGATAAAAACGGCTTTCTTTTGATTACAGCAAAAGAAGGGGTGAAGGTTGGTCAGAT
Organism: Bartonella sp. CL63NXGY; assembly: GCF_042194905.1. Classification (NCBI taxonomy): domain Bacteria; kingdom Pseudomonadati; phylum Pseudomonadota; class Alphaproteobacteria; order Hyphomicrobiales; family Bartonellaceae; genus Bartonella; species Bartonella sp. CL63NXGY. The sequence continues at coordinate 480 of NZ_JBHINK010000138.1, read as the reverse complement.
TGCCAGTGGTGGTAATATTGAAATTTTTGCAGGCAACGACATCTATTATGATCAGGTCATGGGCTATGGCAGCGCAACATTGACATCGGTATCTGGAGAGATCAGTGTTGAGAATGTGTTGTCTGCTGAGGGGGATGTGAGATTGACAGCAAACACTCTCGATTTAAGCAATAATCGTTCTCATATTTACACGCCGCAAACGCTGTATTTAATTGCAGATCATATTGATGTCTCAGAGAGCGAATTGGCTTATGGCGGTTTAGACTTTCAAAGCACCAATGCCCTTGATATTCACCATGCGCGGCTACAAGCCGTGACAGATCAGGGTGGAACTGGAGATATTCTTTTTGTTGCCCCAAGCGTTATGGTTGATGAGACAACGTCGGTTTTAGCAGCACGAGATTTCGTGATCAAAACGGGGGAGCTTGGAAATAGCGGTCAATTGGCATCGGGGCAGGATTTAGTCTTTAGCGTGACGGG
>NZ_JBHINK010000137.1:0-593 GCF_042194905.1 Bartonella sp. CL63NXGY | reverse complement strand
TCAACCGCAACTCTCAAACATGGTATTGAAAATCTTTTACGACATTTTATTCCAGAAGTTTTAGGTGTTGAAGCCATGCCGCAATAAACAAGAAATCTTTACAAATATCGATAAAGAGCAAAAGCCATAGCTGCTAAAACATCACCCATGGAGAATTATTTTCTTAGACCACATCGCTCCAATACATAACATCGCTCCAATACACGACCAATCTCCTTGAATGGACTACCAGCGTCTTGATCAGGGCACCTTCTCTTAACGCGCAACGCAAGAAAATTGAAAGAAATTCTTATCTAAAAAAAGCCTCCAGCACAGACAGACGCTTTAGCAAAAAAGCGCTCTATAAACTCTCAAAACATTCATGAATCATGATAATTTATCGCTTTGTCTGCTAAAGAAGGCCCCCGAATATCGTATGATACCCTTCTTTCAAATCCTCTTATATTTAAATCCATAAAAATCATTCGCTCGCACATCACAAGAGAGATCAACATGGGAATAAAAGTCATTTAAGAAAGGTGTAAAAATACCTCTTATGAACGCTCTCAAATACAAGAACAATCGCAACATTGCGAGCAAACAAAGAGTATGAG
>NZ_JBHINK010000018.1:0-23801 GCF_042194905.1 Bartonella sp. CL63NXGY | reverse complement strand
CAAAGCATCATCAACATTTTGTTCTACAATTCCATATTCATTAAAAATTGCCGCATTACCCATCTTCAATTTGACAACCCGCTTCATACCCCAAACAAGATCATTGGCATTGGCTGATCTGCCATTATTAAACTTCAAACCATCACGCAAATGAAAAGTAATCATCGTACTGTGATCATCACCTGAAACATCCCAATGCGTTGCTAAAGCAGGAACCATTTTTGCAGGATCATCTGTCGCAGTACTCACCAAGTTATCACAAACATTGCGAACAATTTCACTTCCATAAACATCATTGAGCTGCGCAGGATCAAACGTACTGATTGCATCAAGATTCCAAGCCATCACAAGGGTATCAGCCGGTGTTTTTGCTGAAACCTGTTGTCCAACTACCCCCAGTGCAATAAAAGCAGAAACAAGATAGCTGCTCCCTTTCAATATTTTTTTCTTCAAGTTCATAACTTTTCCTTTTAAATAAAGTTTATTATATAAATTTCCCACGCAACAAGAACATGCTTAATCATAAGGTTAGACGATCCATAGGCCCCTAAAACAAAGTATTAAAACTTTCAAACAGCACCACTTACCAACCTTTTCTCCTGTCCATACTTAACAAGCCCCCAATATGCACCGAAAAGCAATTTAATATATGATGAATGACATAACCCATCATAAATCTATTGATAATATTACAACGTCTACCATTGAACGCGATAAGACAAAGACTTCTTCTCTCTTATCAGGCAAGCTTGTCACTTCTTTCTTCTAGCGTTTTTATGCCATCAAAGGGCTCTCCCCTGTTAGCTCAAGCGCCTTAATAACGAAGAACTCTAATAATAATTTGATATTTTAACAAAACAGAAAAATTCACCCATCGGCTAACATGAATCACCTCTACCCCTTCTGCAAGAGGAATTTTGAATTTTTCCATAATTCCCCACTAAATAACGGCTTCTAATTATATCTTATTTCCAAATAAAAGGAGCACGGGCACCACAAACCTCTGACATTCCCTCACGCGGACATACATAACAAAACTTTTTTCAATATCGTATTTTTAATATCTTTGCTCCTTTAACAACACTCAATTCATTGCTTATCATTGCTTACATTTTTTCAGAAAAAAAGATCTTTTCAATGCACCAAGGTTGAAATATCTAAATATAATACTTATATAAGCACACCCTTATTAGAATAGATAGTCTTTTTTTAAGTAAACTGTCTTGAAATATTATTTCTATACACGACAATAATAAGTTCGTTACAAAATCTTCAATATACTAGAACTCTCACTCTGATGTGAAATATCGAAACGTTATAAAATTTCTCTACAAATTCTCAGAAACAAAAGGATATCCCTTTATTTAATAAAAAAGGGCCATGAAAATATCGCAAAAAATGCAATAAAACATGTGTATATTTCAAAAACCAGCACCGTTAACCAGACTAAGGTGATAAACTCAAAAAAGTAAGAAAAAATAAAAAAATGTTTTTCCTTTATGATAATAACATCGCTGTACCATGATAATACAATAAAAAACACGATCTTTGAAAGTATATTAAAATGAAGCGAAAAAAAAAATTATTAGATTCTTTTCATGCGTTTCTTGGAGAAAAATCAAGCCGCGTTAGTCTAAAATTGCTTATCCTTTCATTCTTCATTGGTATCGTAATGAATTTTTTGGGATGGACACCTCGAAACCTCATACAAAAAATAGTCGATTTTTTTCAATCACTATGGGAAGCAGGATTTATAACGCTTACAAATTTCTTCCATATAACTATGACAGGAGCTATTGTTGTTGTGCCTATTTTTCTTATCTTACGAATTTTTCATAAAAAATAAAAGCCTTAACATTTTCCTTGCGTTAATCTTTTCGAAAAATCAAACGACACAAAAATCCTGTAGTAATAGCAATAATCACTGCAACAATACCATATAAAAAACGATACTTGTGCGCTGCATAAAAAATTGTATAGGTGATATGTGCTTTAACAATTTCAAGAGTCGTTGTTGCACTATCAATAAACTGTCCATCACGAAAAAGATAAGCACGAACTTTATAATGTCCAACCGGGATATTTGCTGGCAAACGAAAATGCGCTGTGAAAAGTGTGTCAGAACCAAAACGAACCCCACCCACTTCCTCATAATAAAGGCTTTTAGCTTTTTGCAATTTTATAAGTTCATCGCGAAAGATTTGTATTTTTTTCTGATCTTGTTCATCCGTCTGCAATGGCAAATAGAGTAATCCTAACCCTAAGCGTTTATAATCTTCAATGCTCGTAATATCGTCAATTTCACGTGTTGTGACCATAGAGTAAAAAAGAGGAACCTTTTTAAAAATAAGAGAATCTGTATTGACCCATACACCGGCATTGCGTTTTTTTTCTCGCATCACCATTGTCCGATCTTGTCCCTCCAAGCTTACAACAATATCATAACGGTTCTGTCGAGAATATAACGGATCAATATTTTCCAAAACACCAGCAATATAAAGATCACGACCAGCAAAATTTGCATCCACAGTAATCGTATTCGTTGTTACAATAATTTGGACAGTTTCGTGGTCAACTTGATCAATGAATGTAGCTGGCGTCCCAACATGTGACCATGTAGAAAAAGAAATAAAACAAAAGCAACCTGTAATGATGTATAAAGAAAATAATCTACCCATTTTTATCTCATAAGAATATCCAGAGAGAAAAGATTATCAGGGCGTATAAATAATTGAAAAGCAAGACGCATACACACAATCAACACTAAAAATGCAAGTGCCATACGCAATTGTTCAGCCTTTAACTTCCGTCCAACCCGTGTTCCATATTGCGCACCAATACTTCCTCCAAGCATTAACAAAAAAGCCAAGACAATATCAACGGACTGATTAGTCATACTTTGCAAAACTGTCGTGAAAGAAGACACAAATGTAATCTGAAAAAGTGAAGTCCCAATCACCACACTGGTTGGAACACGCAGAAGATAAATCAATGCTGGTATCATAAAGAACCCCCCACCAATTCCCATAATAGAAGACAACAACCCCACAATGAGACCAATCCCTAAAACTGGAATAATGCTAACATATATCATAGATGTCCGAAAACGCATTTTTAAGGGTAAGCGATGAATCCAATTATGTCGACCAGCAAGACGAATATTGGCTTTTCCTGCCTTACGCTTGCGCATCATATCATACCAACTTTCAACGATCATCAAGCTTCCTACACTTCCAAGAAGAATCACATAAAGAAGCGAAATCATTAAGTCTAATTGACCTAACTTTTTCAAAACAGAGAAAACCTGAATCCCGATTAAAGAACCAATCCCTCCTCCAATCGCCAAAAGAATACCAAGTTTAATATCGAGCGTACGTCTTCTAAAATGTGTAATTGCTCCTGTTACAGATGACGCAATCATCTGGTTAGCACCTGTTCCAACAGCAATAGCAGGAGGAATATTATAAAAAATCAATAATGGCGTGATGAGAAACCCACCACCGATTCCAAAAAGTCCTGAAAAAAAACCAGCAACGACTCCCATACCAATCAAGATCAGCATATTGAGTGACATTTCAGCAATTGGTAAATAAATACTCACTTACAGAACCTTCAAGATAATTTGAGGTTTTTTTACAATTAGAGAATCCTTCTCCAATTATCCTCTTTTCCAATAATCTCTGTTGCGTGTTTAAAAGGATAATTTTAGTTGCTATAGCTTCCGCACAAACACGAATGCGCAATACATTTCACATCTATTAACATCAACATCATAAAAATTAAAAAAAACGAGCTCCTTTTAAAAAGCTATAAAAACATAACGTTATCGCTACCACAAATGCAACGGTTAAAAAACAAAGAACACCTTTTTTTAGCAAATAAGATAAAAACGACACATGTTCCCGAGACTGCGTCCTTAAAGAAGAAAAATCATTCTCAATACAATGATTAGATGCCTGAGCACCCATCATACCTTTTTCTTCTATCACAGCATGCTCCACTACCCCCTCAACCTTTTTAAAAGAAGATTTCAGAGCATCACTGGGCAAAGGGCTTCTATCTTCTTGCTGCACCGTATTTTCAACATTTGTTTGGAGTGAAATTATGCTGTTTTCTTTCGAAAAATTTTGCACCTTTTGAAGTAATAAGCGTTCTTGATTTCCCTCACATTCCATGTGAGCAAGTTTTTGTACAACAGAATCAGGTGATTTTGAACGAGACACCCGTCGTGTTACCGCTGCTTCTTCTAAGCTTTTTTTTTCACTCTGCAAACTTTGAACAATTGTTTTAATCTGCTCTAAAGACTGGAAAAGCTTTTTTTCTCTTTGACGACGTATATAATGTTCAGCCAAAATGGCCCGACTAATATCATCTAAGTAAGATTTAAAATGCTCTTCTACCGAACTCTGCTGCATTAAAGAACGAGGCGAATGCTTCATTTGCATTTGCGCATAAACGGTGCGTAATTTTTGAGCAATATCCGACATCGTTACTTCTACAGAAGTATCCATGCTCTCTTTCTGTTCAACAAAAGAAACGACTTTATCGTTCCTAACCTGTTTGGTCGCCTGGCCGATCGTATGACCCTTCGTATTCACAAACGCCTACCCCTCATTAACCTTTTTGAAAAGAATCGCAACAAATGATGAGAAAGTGTGCTCTATTTTAGTAAATAGAGCTTTAAGAACTCCCAAAAACTTTTTTGTTAGAAATATTTTCCCCAATCTTTATCTAAAATATTTGAAAGAAAGATCTTTAATTTTTCTGTATTCAAGATTTGAAGAGAAAAATCATTCCCCCATTTTTATCTTTTTTACTTAATTTTTCATTGCATAAAGGACCTATTGCACCATCATAAACAAAGCATAAGGAACTAAAAAAATATTCTCACAAGACAAATTGATTTTTTTACTTTTTATTCAAGCAAATAGGGCAATTATGGCAATGCAAAAATATGAAGATTGAAAATGACGACGAGAAAGTACAAGTAAACGTAAAAAAAGCTTATATGAAAGAGAACACAAGTTATAAATTGAGACTTCATTCTAAACAATTTGGTTTCTTATGAGTATTGCTATAAACTTATGACGTACAAACAAAGAGGATCATTATGAAGATAATTGTCGCTGTCAAACGTGTTGTTGATTATAACATCAAGATACGCGTCAAACCTGATAATACAGGCGTTGATCTGTCTCACGTAAAAATGTCTATGAATCCTTTTGATGAGATAGCCGTGGAGGAGGCCATTCGCCAAAAAGAATCCGGTAAAATTTCAGAAGTTCTTCTTGTTTCAATTGGCCCAGAAGCAGCCAAAGAAACTCTACGAACAGGACTTGCAATGGGAGCTGATCGCGCACTTCTTGTCACAACGGATCAAACACTTGAACCCTTAGCAATTGCTAAGGTTCTCAAAACCATTGTTGATGAAGAAAAACCTAATATGGTCTTTTTAGGAAAACAAGCAATTGATGACGATAGCAACCAAACAGGACAAATGCTCGCTGCTCTTCTTGGGTGGGGACAAGCAACTTTTGCCTCACATCTTAACATAGAAAATGGGCATGCTACAGTTACTCGTGAAGTTGATAATGGAACACAAACCCTTTGTCTTCCCCTTCCCATTGTTATGACCGCCGATCTACGGCTCAATGAACCGCGTTACACCTCTCTCCCCAATATCATGAAAGCAAAAAAGAAAATCATTGAACAAAAATCTCTTACTGATCTTGGCGTCGATACGAAAGCACGCTTAACAATTTTAAGCGTTGAAGAGCCAAAACCCCGTCAATCCGGTATAAAAGTGGCAAATGTAGTAGAACTTGTTAGAGCCTTAAAACAGAAGAACTGCATTTAATATTCTCACCACTAGAGTAAAAGCAACACTCACATAAAAGGGCAAAAACTTATGGCAATTCTTTTATTGGCCGATCATAATACAGAAGAAACAGCAAAAGCACTCACCGCTGCACGCGTACTCAGTAATGATATCGATATTCTGGTTTGCGGAGAAAAAATTCAAACGATAGCGGAAAATAGTGCTAAACTTAATGGTGTGCGGCAAGTTCTTATTGCAAAAGCAGACTATTTAGCCCATCAACTTGCCGAGCCTATGGCAGATACAATTCTCACGTTAGCAAATGATTATGATGTGATCATGGCAGCATCCAGCAGTACTGGGAAAAATGTGATGCCGCGCGTAGCAGCTCTTCTTGATCTTATGCAAATTTCAGATATTACCGCCATTCTTTCACCCAATACCTTCAAACGACCAATTTATGCAGGCAATGCATTTGAAACTGTCCGCACCAATGATTATAAAAAGATTATAACAGTTCGCACCGCTTCTTTCACCCCAACGCCTTCCCAAAATAATTCTGCTCCCATTAAAACAATAACACCAGCTCCCAATCCAAATCTTTCTTCTTTCGTAAAAGCAGAGACAAACAAAAGTGATCGTCCTGAGCTCACCTCAGCACGTGTTATTATATCAGGCGGGCGTGGTCTTGGTTCTCAAGAGAAATTTATGGCCCTGCTTCTTCCTCTTGCAAACAAATTAAATGCTGCTTTAGGTGCCAGCCGCGCAGCAGTGGATGCAGGCTATGCTCCCAATGATTGGCAAATTGGACAAACAGGAAAAGTCGTTGCCCCTGAACTCTATATCGCCGTTGGCATTTCTGGTGCAATCCAGCATGTAGCCGGTATAATGGATGCACAAATTATTGTTGCCATTAATAAAGATGAAGAAGCTCCCATCATGCAAATTGCCGATTACACCCTTGTAGGTGATCTCCACCAAATTATTCCAGAATTGGAGAAAGCTTTATAAGCCATGAAAGCACCTCTGCATGACCAACGTGAAAGTATGGAGTTTGATATAGTCATTGTCGGAGCAGGACCTGCAGGGCTTTCTGCCGCAATTCGTTTTAAACAAATTAATCCTGAGCTTTCTGTCACAATTGTTGAAAAAGGGACCGAAGTTGGTGCACATATTCTCTCTGGCGCAGTTGTTGACCCCATTGGTATCGATACACTCTTACCAGAATGGCGAAATGATAACGACCATCCCTTCACAACCCCTGTCACACAAGACCAATTTTTTTTTCTAAAGCCTCAAAAGTCCACAGTATTTCCCAATATTTTGCACCCTAAAATCTTATCAAATAACGGATGTTATATCGTTTCGCTTGGGAGCGTCTGCCGCTGGCTAAGCAAAAAAGCTGAAGCGTTGGGTGTTGAAATCTATCCTGGTTTTGCAGCAACAGAACCCATCATCCAAAAAGATAACGGCGCTATTATTGGTGTTCTCACCGGAGATATGGGGCTTAACAAAGATGGAACCCCTGGAAAAAATTATATGCCTGGGATGGCTTTATTGGCAAAATATACTCTGATTGCGGAAGGAGCACGCGGCTCAATTGCAAAACAACTGATACAACATTTTAATCTTAGCAAAAATCGAGAACCACAAAAATTTGGTCTTGGTCTCAAGGAGCTCTGGGAAATTGCCCCCAACAAACACCAACGCGGTTTAGTACAACATTTCACTGGTTGGCCCTTAGACAATAATACCGGTGGCGGTGGCTTTATTTATCACCAAGAAAACAATATCATTTCTGTCGGTTTTGTTGTGCACTTAGATTACAAAAATCCTTACCTTTCTCCCTTTGAAGAATTTCAACGTTTTAAAACACATCCAAAACTCTATAAAATCTTTAAAGGCGCAAAACGTCTTTCCTATGGTGCACGTGTTATCAGCGAAGGAGGTTGGCAATCTGTACCAAAACTCACCTTTCCTGGTGGGGCGCTTATTGGCTGCTCTGCTGGATTTGTCAATGTTCCTCGTATCAAAGGATCACACAATGCCATCTTATCTGGCATATTAGCTGCCGATAAAATTGCTACCGCTCTTGCACAAGGGCGTGCCCATGATGAGGTTAAAGAAATCGAAGAACAATGGCGAAAAGGGCTCATTGGAAAAGATCTTTATAAAGTGCGAAATGCCAAACCGCTTTGGGCAAAATATGGGACAAAATATGGAATTAAACTTGCTGGTTTTGATATGTGGTGGCAACAACTGTTCGGATTTTCCTTATTTAAAACACTCTCCCATGGAAAGGAAGATTATGCATGCCTTGAACCAGCAGAAAAATTTCAACCCATTTCTTACCCAAAACCAGATGGCGTTGTAACCTTTGATCGCCTTTCAAGTGTTGCCCTTTCCAATACGCATCATGAAGAAAATCAACCTTGTCATTTAAAAATAGCCTCATTAAAAAAACAAAAAGACTCTGAATATGCGATCTATGGAGGACCCTCTACACGCTATTGTCCCGCCGCTGTCTACGAGTGGCTAGAGGATAATGATCATCTGACTTATATGATCAACGCTTCAAATTGCATACATTGTAAAACATGCGATATCAAAGATCCAAACCAAAATATCACTTGGATCTGTCCGCAAGGTAATGAGGGCCCCTTCTATCCCAATATGTAATCATTGTTCATTTTCCTAAAATTGAAATATACAAAACACATTGAATAAAAATATTTCCCAGATCAGAAATCTATCAATCACCTTCCTTCATACGTTCTTTCACAATGTAAAAAGAACTCTATTCTCATATAAAATACTCTCTTCACCGCATGACTTTTTTCAATAGAAAAACATAACATATTTTTATCAAAATTTTTTTATCTAAATAACAAAACAATAATGAATATATTCTTGAAAATTCTGCAATAAAGGAAAAACCGCGGTTCTCGAAAATCTGAAAGAAAATAAGCCCGTTCTACTTTACCCCCTCTCCCACATGATCCAAAATGCTTTTAGCCCTCTCATAAGAAACATCAATCGTTTTAACTAGCCAAGAGCAAAACCTACGGAGGTACACTTCAAGTTTATTTTTTCTCCTACACTTGGCAAGTAATGCTCACTCAAGAAAACCACAAACAAATGTAGAAAAAACATTGCGAGATAAAGAGATAAAGAGCATGCTTGCTCAAGCCCTTTTTATGTTTCTAATGATAATGACACGAAAAAATCTTACATTAACCTTTTATTTTTGCATTAAAGATAATCGCCTTGCATCTAACCTTTACCAATATACTGCCCTTTACCAATATACTGCAATGAATGTATGCAAATACCGTAAGAATAAGCAGATACCAAGCCATGGAGACTATCGCTATTAGCAAAACATCTGATAAAAACCAAAATAGCTTTCATAACCACTCTATGACGCGTTTTATAGAGTTGTTTGTTTATAAAGCTTGTGCTTTCGCTGTTGCTTGTAAATCAACATCCAAATTGAACATAGTGGTATATTTAAAAGAAAGATTAAGATGAATGAAAGCTCTGCACGCCGTTCCAGATTTTGTAGCTAGAGCAAAAATATTGCATATTCTATTTGAGTAATCTCTGAAACGAAAATACAGTTTCATTTAGCAAGAATATGAAACCTGAAAGGAAAAAACCTGTTTTCCTCTTTACTATCATCTGTCCATTTGGTTTTTAAACTTTCAAAAGCATCACAATATCCTCTAAAAAGAAGAAATAACGTATTGTCCCCGCTTTTATTACTTAAGTTTTTTTATAGGAGCATATCCTTCAAAAAAATAAGGTATCCAAAATTAAAGCAGACTTGTGTTGTTCAATCATGGGCTTGTTTTTAAGAGATAGCTCTCATATCAAACAATTATTTCGCGACACTATCCGAAAAAGGTATAACACACTCCTGTGAACGAACAGTTCTATATTTACGAGATAAAAAGTACAAGCTAGCAGCATCATTTTCTCTGCGATCCCCAATGATGCGATAATCTTTGCTTTGAGAAAGTTTCAAGATGCACGAAAATAATTTTGATTAATGACTATAAGAAGAGCTGAGATAATGTTACGATATTTAAAGCTCCTAATTAATAGGCAAAATAATAAATTTTCCATTACAAATCAAATCTTTAAGATAAAAATTAGCCTTAAACGTTTCTAAGGTACTCATTATACTGTTAAAGCTATAGAGAATATGAAAAAATAAAGTATTTTGCTGATAAGAGCTTATATTTAATCAATAACAATACAGTCAGCTGCCAGTTAACTGTTTGTGCTTCAAAAGAGGCTGTTTATATTTGCTCAGAAAAACAGTTTGGATATCAATAGAATATTTGAAAAATCGGCATTATGAAAATAATCTAAAAAGCTTAGCTTTTAAAAGAGCATAACCAAGCATGAGATGATAACATGGGTAAAATTGTTTTTTGGTTCTCGAAGGAAAAACTTTATAGAAAATCATGGGGCTGATAGAATATTGGTTACATTTGGAATTTGTTTTACTGGAAAAAATAATGCGGACCAAAATAGATAATAATGTTAAATTAAGACGTTAAATATGAAATTATCTTATTGTAGTGTAATCGATTATTCGAGTAAGGTAAGCCTTTGTAATGATAAAAAATGTGCTGGTAAAAAATAAGCCAAAATGGCTTATGAGTATGGATAAAAATCTTGTGGTGAGGAGAATTTAATGAAAAGAAAAGAGCATGTGTGAAAAAGCATATTTTATAGGTGCGCATGCTTATTCTGCACCCGTTATAGAATCAGGGCTTTATCTTGTGGCAACACCTATCGGAAATCTTGCAGATATTACGCTTCGTGCTTTGCAAGTGCTTGCAGGAATTGATATTTTAGCGTGTGAGGATACGCGAGTAACACGTGTTTTGTTAGAACGTTACGGTATTCAAAAAAAACCTTTTCTCTATCATGAACATAATGCGCAAAAAGCGGGTCCAAAGCTCTTAGCGGCTTTAGCAGAAAACAAAACAGTAGCACTTGTTTCAGATGCCGGAACACCACTTATTTCTGATCCCGGATTTCGATTGGTGGAAGAGGCCCGTAAAGCTGGTCATAAAATCATTCCTATTCCTGGAGCATCCGCTCTTTTAGCCGCTCTTATACCGACAGGGCTTCCTACTGATAGCTTTTTTTTTGCAGGTTTTTTGAGTGCACGAAAGCTACAACGCCGAAAACGGTTGGAACAATTAAAAGAGATTCCAGCAACTTTGATTTTTTATGAATCACCGCATCGTCTTGTTGAAACTTTACAGGATATGGTCACACTTTTTTCGGCTGATCGACCTGCTGCCATTTGTCGTGAATTAACAAAAAAGTTTGAAACAGTAGATGTTTCCAATTTGGGGAACTTGTTGGAAAATTACAGAAAACAAGCACATATTCGTGGGGAAATTGTTGTAGTTGTAGGAGAATCATCTTCTTCTTTAAATGTGATAAGTGATCAAGAAATTGATGAAATGCTACTAGAACGCGCACGGACATATTCTGCTGCTCAAGCGGCAGCTTTTGTTGCAAAAAAAACCGGTTTAAAAAAGCAGGAACTTTTTCAGCGATTAATCTTTTTAAAAAATGCATAAAATGATACAAAAAAAACGCAGACAAAAGTCTTTTTATCGAGGGGTACGTGCAGAAAAATTGGCAGCTTGGTGGCTACGTTGCAAAGGGTTTCACATTGCCGAAAGGCGTTTTAAAACAAAATGTGGGGAAATTGATTTAATTGCACGACGCGGAAATCTTGTGTTAATCGTTGAAGTTAAAGCACGTTCAACGTTGGCTGAAGCAATGGAAGCGGTTTCCCGAATGAATGAAAGGCGAATTGAAGCAGCTGCCGATATTTGGCTCGCACGGCAAAAAGATTATGCCCTTTTGTCTGTACGCTTTGATTTGGTTGCAATTTTACCTTGGCGTTGGCCACAGCATATCCCTGCATTTTTTACATCTGATCAATAAAAGACAACCCCCGTTTTAACCATATTCAATAAAAAACATTTCGTTTTTATGTGCATATGCGTTAAAAAGTGTGTAATAATTGAGCGCTATAAGGAGCAAAATATGGATGATTACGAAAAGTTTGCAACAGGTTTACTCATTATTTTTGGAGCGCTCATTATTGGTGGTTTAATGGCAATGCATATTGTGCTTATGAATAAACCAGGTTTTTTATTTGCATTAGCCGCAGCTGTTGTTGGTTGGTTTTCTGCTTTTGCCGTTCTCTTTGACAAGCCTAAAATCTATTTGGGCTTGATTATTCTTGCTATGTTATGTGTTGCTTCTTCAATTAGCGTTTATGTTAGTTAAAACACCTGAAATGTTGATTGAGATTCCTTTAAAAATATAAAACTGAGAAATAGAAATGAAACTTGGCTTTTTAGGAACGGGTACAATCAGTGCTTCAATGGTGAATGGCTTAATGACAAGCACCTTTGATGTTTCTTCTATTGTTGTTTCGCCTCGCAATGCACAAACAGCAGAGCGCCTTTCACGCACCTATGATACGGTTATGATTGCTGAAAATAACCAAGCGTTGCTCGATATTAGTGATTGTGTTTTTCTTTGCTTGCCCAATCAAATTGCAGAAGACGTTTTGCGCTCTCTTTGTTTTCGTCCAGAACAGCTGGTTATTTCCGTACTTGCTATGGCAAAAGTAGCAGAAATAGAAGAGTGGATTAATCATAAAGTTTATCGTGCTGTTCCATTACCTTTTGTTGCAGAATGCAAAAATTTGACACCAATCTATCCCGATCATCCCTTTTTACGCACTTTATTTGATGCATTGGGGGGCACATTAGTGCTGGATAAGGAAGAGCAGTTTAATCTTTTTATGACAGCAGGTTCACTTATGGGAGTATATTTTAATTTTATAGAAACTGCCCATCAATGGTTTATAACACAAGGGTTAAAAAAACAGCAATCAGCAGAATTCCTTACTATGATGTTTGGAAATCTTACGGATGAAATGCGTAAAATTACAGCAACGGATCATTCTGCATTTCTCGATTTTGCACTGCTTGAAAAAGAGTTTTCAACAAAGGGTGGAACAAATGAATTTTTGTCAGATTACTTTTCTCATCAAGGGGGAAGGAATGCTTTAACAACCGCTCTTGAGGCTACTTTGCAAAAAATGAATGCTTCTAAAAAGACTTGACCAATATTTTTATCATCTCAATAAGAAAAAACTAAATGTTGAAGATGTATATCAAGAAAACTCACATCGAAAAATGCTTTTTTACACCTGAAAAAATTGATTATTAAAATATTTTTTACAACCTTTTACAATTTTTCTAAATTATTTTTATTTTCTGTCTTCTTCTTTTAGCCTCAAGTCCAATATTTTTTTCTACCTCACGGCTCCAACTCTTCAATTTGTGTCCCCTTCAGGTTATCCAAACGCATGAATAATTTTTTATTTATTTAACCTAATATACTCCATTCTCACATTAAAACTTCTCCTTACAAAGAAGAAACTATTTTTATGTCTTTCATGATTGTGTTTTAATAAACTCTCTTAAAAAAACATTCAAAAGAGTTGATTTTTTATTTGATCAACAATTTTACGATATAGTTTAGCATGCTCTTCACTAGGCTTAGCAACAAAAATAGGGACCCCCTCATCTGAAGAAAATCTTAAAGCCGCATCAAGCGGTATTTCCGCTAAGAAAGGGACTTCTCGACGTTCCGCTTCTGCCCGTGCACCACCATAGCCAAAAATATCATAGCGTTTTCCTGTATCAGGAGCGATAAAATAACTCATATTCTCAATGAGTCCTAAAATAGGAACATTGACTTTCATGAACATTTCTATTGCTTTACGCGCATCCACTAAAGCAAGATCTTGGGGCGTAGAGACAACCAACGCACCTGTTAATTGTACCTGTTGAGCAAGCGTTAATTGTGCATCCCCTGTACCGGGCGGCATATCAACGACCAAAATGTCCAGAGGTCCCCATACAACATCTCGTAACAATTGTGTTACAGCTGCCATAACCATAAGACCACGCCATACTACCGGCTTTTCTTCCTCAACCAAAAATCCCATCGACATCAATTTAAGTCCGAATTTTTCAAGAGGTTGAATCTTTTTTTCTCCAATAAGCTGTGGTTTTTGATTAACAAGTCCTGTCAAACGTGGCAACGAAGGACCATAAATATCAGCATCCATCACCCCCGTCTTGAAACCAGAATCTTGTAAAGCTAAAGCGATATTTACTGCCATCGTAGATTTTCCTACCCCTCCTTTTCCAGAAGCAACAGCAATCACATGCCGCACACCTTCTATGGGCATTTTGATCGGTAAGAGATTTGCTCTCCGTCTAGGTACTGCCTTTGTTGTTTTTTCTGCTGTAAGTGTGACAACAACAGATTTCACTCCTTCCAAGGCACATACCATCTTTTCAGCAGAACGACGCAATGATTCCCATTCTTGCACACCTCCATCAGGAACTGTAATAGAAAAGAAAACCTTACCATCAGCAATCAATATTTCTGAAAGAAGACCCAACGACACAATATCGCTTTCAAGATCTGGTCCTTTGATTGTACGTAATACGTTGCGGACAGCTTCACTTGTGATAGGATCCACGTTCTTTCCTCTCTATAAAAATACCAGCAAATACAAGCATAAGAACAAAAAATACTTACAGGCTTATCACCTGATAATTTTCTACTTTACTCAGCATTATAAAGTATACATTACTTATATCTTATTCTCTTTAAAAATATGAAACCATCCTTAAATAAAGAAGCTCAAACATAGAATCTGATATAAATCCTATTAATCATGTTTGTGCTACAACCACTTTAATGAATATTCTGATAAAAATTTTGTAAAAAAAAACTCTTAATATTAAAGGATATTTTAAATTGAGCATACAGTAATCAGTCACACTTTCTTTAATTCTTTAACGCCCTAGCCATTTACGTTCTGTAGATTCAATTGTTATTTTCTAACACTCTTACAGTATTGTAAAAAAGTGTCACAGACAGTTATAAGGTGTTTTGTATTCTTTCAAGAAAGAGAAAAACAATCTAAGATTGACTTTTTTTATATTTTTCCTTATGGGTTAACAGCCGTATGATAGGATAAAATTATCCCTCTCGCGCATAACTGCTCGTAAAACGAAGATTAAGAAGGGCCGCACTCCGCGGTATTTAAATAAATGAAACGTACTTACCAACCCTCTAAACTTGTCCGTAAACGCCGCCATGGGTTTCGTGCACGCATGGCCACAGCTGGAGGACGTAAAGTTATTGCTGCAAGACGTGCTCGTGGACGTAAGCGGCTCTCTGCCTAACCATTTAAATTTTCACAACCTTTGAGGATTGCTCATCATTTCTTCGTTGTGAAACTTTCATTATGAACCTCTAATGCCTGCTTGCAGGCATTTAGTGAAATTGCGAAATGTTCTTTTATGAAGAAAAAACATCCCTGCCGTATTCGCAAAAGAGCAGATTTTTTGGCTGCCCGTACAGGAGAAAAACGACGTGGTCCTTTATTTTTGCTCGAAGTTAAATCTCGTGAACAAACAACAGAAAGAAAAGATTCTCTTTTTGCACGTGTAGGCTTCACTGTTACTCGTAAAAACGGTAATGCTGTGAAACGTAATCGTATTAAAAGGCGCTTGCGTGAAGCCGTGAGAGTTGGTGTAACAAACCACATGGAAGCAGGAACAGATTATGTCATTGTAGCGTACCGTGATGTGTTACATGCGCCTTTTACATCCTTGATTAGTGAATTAAATCGGCGAATAAAACCAAAAATAAAACATCAGCAACAACAACAAGGGTGTACGGATGGAATATAACCGCAATTTCTTTATCGCTATTGGCTTATCTTTCGTAGTGCTCATCGCATGGCAATTTCTTCATGTTGCTCCCAAACAAGCAAAGTTACAAAAACAACATGTCATCACACAGCAATTGTCAAAACAACAATCAGCCCTTTCTACTACCACGACGGATTTTTCTGACGATACCTCAACGCATCAAGCAACATCTATCATCGAACAGCCAATGACACCTGAAATCCGGAAAGCTGTATTGGCCAAAACAGAGCGTATTGCGATCCAAACCAATGAACTGGAAGGCTCTATTAATCTTGTTGGTGCACAATTTGATGATCTTCACCTCAAAAAATATCGTTTAACAGTCGATAAAAAATCACCGGAAATCGATTTGCTAAACCCTAAAGGTTTCAAAACGACCTACCTTGCTGAATTTGGTTTTGCAAGTGCGTCTTTGCCAGCAAAAGCCTTGCCACAATCGGATACAAAATGGCAAGTAGAGGGAAACAATACAATCCTGACTCCTTCAACACCTATCACTTTAATTTATAATAATGGACAGGGACAAATCTTCCGACGGACCCTTTCTGTTGATGATCATTTCATGTTTACCATTGAGGATTCTATCAGCAATGAAAGTGATCAACCAATACATCTCTCGTCCTATGCCCGCGTTGCACGTGCTGCACCACCAGAACATACAAATGCAACCTATTTACTTCATGAAGGTATGATAGGTATTGCTGGAGATTCGCTCAAAACTGAAAAATATAAAACCTTAGCAGAGCTTGACCCAAATCCTGATAATGGGCAAAAGAGCGTGACTTTTTCCAAAGTAACAGGAGGTTGGATTGGTATTACCGATAAATATTGGGCTGTAGCAGTTATTCCCCCGCAAAATAAAGAATATACAAGCCGTTTTATTTATTTTGATCGTTTGCAAACACATTATCAGTCTGACTTGCTAGGGTCGCTTTTAACGATTGCCCCAAATGAAACAAAAACTGTTACAAATCGTCTTTTTGCTGGTGCAAAACAAGTTGAAATTATTAATAGTTATCAAAATGACCTAAAAATCAAAAAGTTTGCTCTTTTAATTGATTGGGGCTGGTTTGATTTCATCACCAAACCAATGTTTTCCCTCATTGATATTCTTTATAAACAAACAGGGAATTTTGGTATAGCCATCCTTCTTGTCACAGTGCTCTTAAAAACTCTTCTTTTCCCTCTAGCCAATAAATCTTATAAATCTATGGCACGCATGAAGCTTTTACAACCGCGGTTGCTAGAAATAAAAGAAAAGTATCCCGATGACCAAACCAAACAACAAAAGGCAATAATAGAACTATATAAAACCGAAAAAATAAATCCCCTTGCAGGCTGTTGGCCGATGTTGGTTCAATTCCCAATATTCTTTGCTCTTTATAAAGTTCTCTATATCACCATTGAAATGCGCCATGCCCCTTTCTTTGGCTGGATTAAAGATTTAGCGGCACCCGATCCAACTTCTCTTTTTAACTTGTTTGGTCTCTTGCCATATACAACGCCAACATTTCTTATGATTGGTGCATGGCCTTTGATTATGGGAATAACGATGTTTTTACAAATGCGCATGAATCCCGCTCCTCAAGACCAAACCCAAGCGATGATATTCACATGGATGCCTGTTGTCTTTACTTTTATGCTCGCCTCTTTCCCTGTTGGTCTCGTCATCTATTGGGCATGGAACAATATATTATCAATCATTCAGCAAGGTATCATGATGAAGCGCCAAGGAGTTAAAATTGAGCTTTTTGATAATCTGAAAGCCATCTGGAGAAGATCACCCAAAAAAGAAGTGCGTGAATGACAAGAGATTCTTCCCTTTCTGGAATTTTTTCTCGCAATTGGATTTTTATTCGTGGTGTACCAGCAATACGCTTTCTCCCCCCCGAAGGACCACCAGAAATTGCATTTGCAGGACGTTCCAATGTTGGAAAATCATCTTTAATCAACGCACTCGTTCAACAAAAAAGCTTAGCACGTACCTCAAATACACCAGGACGGACTCAAGAGCTTAATTATTTTGTCCCCGATGGCTTCAGTGGGCAACTAGGAGACCTTCCCCCTCTAGCATTAGTAGATATGCCTGGTTATGGTTTTGCTGCTGCTCCTAAAAATCTTGTTGATGAGTGGAAAAATTTGATTTTTAGCTATTTACGGGGGCGCACAACGTTAAAACGTGTATATATCTTGATTGATTCACGGCACGGAATCAAAAATAATGATGAAGATGTTCTTGCTCTCCTTGATAAAGCAGCCGTTTCTTATCAAATTGTTTTGACAAAAAGCGATAAAATCAAATCAAATGCCTTGGAAAAATTAATTATGAGCACACAAACAAAGCTTCTTAAACGCCCAGCAGCTTATCCTGAGCTTCTTGTAACCTCTTCAGAAAAAGCTATCGGTTTAGAAGAATTACGTGCTGCCATTTTGCAAACCATCGCATAAGAGAACAATTCCTAGTCATTAACAATTTATTAATTATAATTACTAGCAGCTGCTAATGATCTTGTACTTCTAGTCAAGCATCTTTATAAAAATGATTACTTGAAAGAATTCTCTTCAACTCTATTTGATAGTGTAAATTATGCTGACACTTTTTCACTCTCCCCTATCCGCTGCCTCGCGCTTCATACGCCTCATTCTTGGGGAATATGGTGTAACCACTCAACTGATTGAAGAATATGAATGGGCAAGAAGACACGAATTTCTAGCCCTCAATCCCGCTGGTCATGTTCCTGTTTTTCTCGATGAACACGAGGTTCCATTATCAGGTCCTCTTGTTATCTGCGAATATTTAGACGAAACACATGGAAGTTTACGACAAGAAAATAAGCTCTTTCCGGAAAATCCTTTAGATCGTGCAGAAGTACGCCGTCTCAATGACTGGTTCTTAAATAAATTCGAAAATGAAGCAACGCGCCATATCGTACGAGAACGAATCCATAAACGTGAAATGCCACTTGCCATTGGCGGTGGTGCTCCTAATTCACAAATTTTACGCAATGCACGTGCCAATATTTTACCACATATGAACTATCTCAATTGGCTCTGTGCCTCTCGCGATAGCTTAGTCGGTTCTGCCTTGTCCTATGCAGATCTAGCAGCAGCAGCTTCTATTTCTGTACTTGACTTTCTAGGGGAAATTGACTGGGAACAATCTCCTGCTGCCAAAGACTGGTATATGAGAATAAAATCACGCCCTTCTTTTCGTTCTCTTTTAACAGATCGCGTCCGCGGAATTGTTGCAAGTGCTCACTATGCAGATCTTGATTTCTAGCCTTCTCTCACAAACAAAAATAAAAGTGATATTTTATCTAAAGGATATTTATAGGTTTATGAATTTTTATGCATGCGTATAAACGATATAATGATTTATAATCGTATTCAACAGGGAATAAGACCCATTATAATTGAATCAAAAAAAATACTTTCTTATCGTGTCACAAAAAAAGATTAGCACAGGAATAAAAAATATTTAAGAAAGCATTTTAACGACTCTCTTTAAATACAAGAGCTGTAGCATCATTAGAAGCTAGGCAAATAAAATAACAATACTTAACGCATGTTATCCTCAAGTCTCCCCAATATATGAAAAAACGCATTGCATAACATATATACTATTTGCTCTATAATAAAAAAATCCTCATCATGCGTTTTTACAACATAACAATTTTTTAAACTGACTTTCCTAAAAGATGAAGAATCCGACCAACTCTCGTGTGAAAACAATCCAACTTCTTGTTAGCCCCTTGTTTTTATCCCCTTTTTACGTGATTTTATTTATGGGTAACATATTGATATACAATGATAAATAATCGTTTTTTTACTTTAATCATCAATTCCAAATACCTTTTTCTCATTACCTTCATCACATTTAAAACAATCAAAATCGCTTTCTTATGCGTCACAAATGGAATTGGTAAATGAAAGAATATTAAAGAAAAGAATGAAAATGCCTAAGTGCCAAGAATTATTAAAACATTAAAGGCTAACAAAACGTATGATAATGCTAATTTTCTCTATTTATGAAGCATAAAGATAGTGGCGCAGAATAGATGTTATATTATTCATGGATACTCTCTCGTGATACCACTCACGAGCACTATCATAAAATAAGTTTAGAAGAATTGATAAATATTTCTTTAAGAAAAGCGCATGAATTAACCACATAGGTGTATTTTGTTTTGGAGGTCTTGTTTTGCATGAAGAACGCTCCCCCCTTAAAGAACGAAAGAAACAAAAGCGTAAAGTAATACACAATCTCCTTTAGGTGACATAAGCAAACCTTACTTAGGAATATTCATCACACACTCTAACGAAAAACATCTCTATTTAAATTTGCAGATCTTATATCACTTGCTCTAAACAACAGTATTTTACAGCATAACAAGATAAATTAAAGCAGGAAAAAAATTTTTCTATAAAGAAAAAGAACCATTGGAAAGAAGGCAAGAATTTGCCTATACTGCACAGTAAAGTATTATAAGGAGATAAAAATGCGCCTTACAGTTGTTGGTGCAAATGGAAGAATGGGACGTGAACTCATTACAGCAATCCAGCAGAGGAGAGATGTAGAACTTTGTGCTGTTCTTGTACGCAAAGGCTCACCGTTTGTAGGAAAAGATGCCAGTGCCTTAATTGGTTCAGATTCTCTTGGGATTGGTATCACTGACGATCCCGAAAATGCCTTTTCTAATACAGAAGGTATTTTAGATTTTTCACAACCAGAAGCCAGTATTCTTTATGCTAACTACGCTGCTCAAAAAAGCCTTGTCCATATTATTGGCACCACAGGATTTAACAAAACAGAAGAAGAAAAAATTGCAGATTTTGCGAAATATACAACAATTGTCAAATCCGGAAATATGAGCCTTGGAATAAATCTTTTAGCCAACCTTGTAAAGAAAGCTGCTAAAGCATTAGAAGCCGATGATTTTGATATCGAAGTTTATGAAATGCATCACGCTAACAAAGTTGACGCCCCTTCTGGAACAGCCCTTCTTCTTGGCCAAGCAGCAGCTGAAGGGCGCAATGTTATGCTTAAAAATGTGCGTGTCAACGAACGCAATGGTCATATAGGTAAACGCAAAAAAGGCACCATTGGCTTTTCCTGTTCACGTGGTGGGACAGTTGTTGGAGAACACAGTGTCATTTTTGCCGGCTCCAATGAGCGCATTGTTCTTTCACATACAGCGCAAGAACGCTCTATCTTTGCCAATGGCGCATTAAAAGCAGCTTTATGGGCACAAAATCATGAAAGCGGTCTTTATTCAATGTTCGATGTTTTGGGATTGAACGATGAATTTTAAACAATCAATAGAATAGAGGCAATGCATAATGGGACGCATACTTACACTAATTCGTCATGGACAAAGTGAATGGAATCTCAAAAACCTTTTTACCGGTTGGAAAGATCCTGATTTAACAGAAAAAGGTCATGCCGAAGCGATAGCAGCAGGAAAAAAACTGAAAGAATATGGTTTGAAGTTTGATATCGCTTATACATCAACCTTACAGCGTGCTCAAAAAACCGCTCAGCACATTTTAGAGCAAATGGGACAATCAGATTTAGAAGTGATAAAAAATCCTGCATTAAATGAACGTAATTATGGTGATCTTTCTGGTTTAAATAAAGATGAAGTACGCCAACAATGGGGGCAAGAGCAAGTGCAAATGTGGCGCCGCTCCTATACAATTGCACCCCCGAATGGAGAAAGCCTACGCGACACCGGTGCGCGCATCTGGCCTTATTATCTTTACCATATCCAGCCTCATATTTTGCGCTCCCAAACTGTTTTAATCGCAGCGCATGGAAATTCTCTTCGTGCTCTTATTATGGCGCTTGAAGGTCTCTCCGGTGAGGAAATTATATCTCAAGAATTAGCGACCGGTATTCCTATTATTTACACATTTAATCCGGATTCAACAATTTTATCAAAGAAAGTCCTCACACCTTAAACTTCTAAAATCATGATCTCCCCAAAAATTCAATTCAATCGTTTTAAGCTGAAAAAATAAACTCTATAATTTTATTGACAGAATTGCGTCATGCGCTTAGATGAATTTTATGAGCCCAGATGGCGGAATTGGTAGACGCGCAGGTTTCAGGTACCTGTGCCGTAAGGCGTGGAGGTTCGAGTCCTCTTTTGGGCACCATTTTGTATCTTTAATATATTCAAATATATAGATTTTTTCTTTAAATAGCCATTTTTAGACCACCTTCTACAGTTTATATAATTTTATCTAATTTGTTTTTATTTGCTCCTTATTTTTCTTTGGAGTGAAGGTTAAGATCTCTTTCTTTTCTCCACCTCACTGCTCTCCCTAGCTTATATGGCTCCGGAAAACACCCCCTTGAAGCACCCAATTGCAAATCGTTGTTGTGGATACACTAAAAAGCTGTACACACTCAC
The DNA here is from genome assembly GCF_042194905.1 of Bartonella sp. CL63NXGY. NCBI lineage: Bacteria > Pseudomonadati > Pseudomonadota > Alphaproteobacteria > Hyphomicrobiales > Bartonellaceae > Bartonella > Bartonella sp. CL63NXGY. Next base: position 1,713 of record NZ_JBHINK010000018.1, on the reverse strand, counting down.
GTGTCGTTACATAATAATTATATTCTTAAAATAATATAAGAACTTTATCTTATATTATTTTAAAATTCCCATCTATCTCCATCATCAAATATCATCTCATTACCTTTCTCTTTTTTATATTAATTAAATGGGTGGGGGTGCTTAGGAAAGAGGAGAAGGAGAGAGCACCCCCATAGGTTTAAGCGGCTTTTGTCAAAATCTTTTGCATCTCTTGTTCTATTTCCCCTAAAAAGATTTCGACCGCTTTATTAATCTCTTCAATGTGTTTCTCATCACGGAGAATGCGTTCTATTTTCATTCTCAAACCAGTAGATTTGCCTACAAAGTTTGGATTATAGCTCATGAAATCACACCATTTGCGTCCAGTGCATGCCATTTGGAATTGCATTTGTGCGTGATATTCTGGTTTGATTTCGTCATACATAAAAAAACGCAAATGCGTGGTTGATTGTGGATATTTGACTTCGATTAAACCGTCCTCTCCAATCAACCCATCAGGACTAGCCCCCGCCATTTCCATTTTTGGGTGTGGGATAAACCCGCATCTTGTGACTTCTGCGTCATAAATGAATTCATATTCTCTTAAGGCATTCTCTTCATGTTCAATGCCCCATTGCATAGCAGGTGTTGTATAAGATTGACTTATTTCCTCTATTAAGCGTTCTGTCATGAGTTTCGTTTTGTAGTCTTCATATTTGCTTGTAGGCAAACCTTTTGCTGTCTTACTGAGTACGTTGTAGACATTAGATGCGGTGACTTTCCCTAACCTTGCTTGAAAACATTCTGCTGTTCTTTGTCCATCTCACACCGCCGTTTGTTGCTCTTATTGTGCTTGATTCATTTGCGAGCATTGCTTTTTTTTCAAAGAAAACAAAGCGATCTTGGCTTGTTTATAAGACATATCTGTTAGATTTTTTTGCTCCTATGAAGGCATCCTCTAATAAAATCTTTAGGTGTATTAAAATATTCACTTGCATCAAATTTAGTAATTTCCATGTTTTATTTTCTTTACTAATTGAAGAGCTTTTTCGATATCCTTTTGTTGTATAGATTTATCACCAACATTCAGTAATAAGATAATCTCTTTATCTTTATTTGAAAAAATAAACACGATAGCCTGGTTCGTGATTTAGTTTTAATTCTCCAATTTCACGAAAATATTTCATATCACCTAAAAGACCATATTCAAGGCGAAAAATACGTGCAGCAACCTTCTTTTGCGCTTGTTTGTCTTTTAATGAATCTAACCACTTTATAAAATATAGTGTTTTTTTGACAACAAACATCTGTGTTTATATGCTACATAGATTTTAACAAGCTATCTTTCCGAATGAGAAAGATGTCAATTTTTTAATCCAGCTCTGCTTTTTGCGGAGCTTTTTTTATGGAGAATCACATGCAAAAAATATCATCAGAAGGACTAGCACTTATTAAACAATGGGAAGGTTTGCGTTTGAACGCCTATAAAAATGCCATTGGGGTGTGGACAATAGGTTATGGACATACAAACAGTGCTGGAAAACCTTTTGTTCACAAAAGCATGACAATCACTGAAAAGCAAGCAGAAGAACTTCTTTGCCAAGACTTAAGACAATTTGATAATGCTGTTGAACGCGCGGTTACAGTTTCATTAACTGATGAACAATTCGCGGCGTTAGTGTCCTTTTGCTATAATGTAGGAACAGGAGCCTTTTGTAACTCGACACTGTTAAA
>NZ_JBHINK010000136.1:332-593 GCF_042194905.1 Bartonella sp. CL63NXGY | reverse complement strand
GAACAAGAAAAGTTCAAGAATGCCCATAATGTTGCCTCACAAGCAAAAATCAACGGGGTTGAACAGAAGATTGTTCGAATGAACGTCCCTTATTCCGATCCAGCTTCTGGTAATACTGGAACTTACTTTATCGGTTATGCTCGTCACTGGGAAGTTACTAAGAAAATGCTTGAAAACATGTTGGAAAAGAATGACTACCTGCTTTCCTTCTCCGACATTTTAGGCGGGCAACTGTTGTTTATTCTTTGATGACTATTAGTT
>NZ_JBHINK010000136.1:0-280 GCF_042194905.1 Bartonella sp. CL63NXGY | reverse complement strand
TTGACAAATGCTAATTGCCCTGCTAAGCTAGCAATATCAAATTAATCGGAGGGATCAACCATTGAAGTTTTAATTCTACACAATTTAATGCATCAATCACTGCGCAACTGGGCGCAGAAAAGGGTGCTCTGGGTAGAATTAATATTCAATTATGATCTTGTTTAAATGAATTAGTGGCTTATTGGCCCTAAAAAAGGTCTACCCGGAGTGGTAGACCTTTTTTGTGTCCTCATAAAGAAAGGACGCTGATAATTAAATGAATCCAATTATGATTAGTAAC
>NZ_JBHINK010000135.1:328-596 GCF_042194905.1 Bartonella sp. CL63NXGY | reverse complement strand
ATCATCAACAGCTAAAGAAGTTGACGTCGTAGCACTCCCTGCCCCTGCCGTTTCAACAGAAGTAGATTGGAATGTGTTAGTTTGGATCGAAACAGAAGCGTTGATAGCGGCGCCTTGTTCCTGTGAGCCCGTTACTGAACGTTGAGTAGTTTGTGCACTAGTGCTTGATACCGTGGAAGCGTTTCCGCTAATACTGCTACTAGTATTGTAACTAGTACTGGAAGTAGCAGAACTTGGCATACTAGTGTTGTAATTAGTGATTAAAATA
>NZ_JBHINK010000135.1:0-285 GCF_042194905.1 Bartonella sp. CL63NXGY | reverse complement strand
GGAGCCTAATAATAAACTACCGTTGTTTTGATTATCAATTTTGACCTGGTTTTGAGCGTCGGCCATTGCATTTACTGGTGTCCCAGCACCAGCCGCCCCCGCTCCAAGTAAAGCTGTCATCGCTGCTAAGCCCTTAATGTAAGAACCAGCAGTATCTTCAGCTTCACGTTTTAAGGCATCTTGGTCAACTTCAACCTGGGTACTAGTGATCTGACGGTCCTTATCCAGGAAGAGTAATTGCATCCACCGACTAAGTGAACTCATCCAACCTTTGTGAGTCTTATA
>NZ_JBHINK010000134.1:326-599 GCF_042194905.1 Bartonella sp. CL63NXGY | reverse complement strand
GCAGGGATGCCACTTATTACCAAAGCTGATACTGCATTGGCCAATTTTGTTAAAGAAAATAATGTTGGACTAGTGGTTAATCGCCAATCTGATTGTGTTGATGCTATTAGCCAAGTATCCGACGCTGCCTATCAACAAATGGCAAATAATATGCAAGATTGGGCTCAAGTCGTCCGTACTGGTGGTTGTCTTACAGCTACTCTAGCTACGGCATTGAATAAACTCAATAATGATAAAAGGAGAGTATCTAATAATGCTGATTAGCAATGATCA
>NZ_JBHINK010000134.1:0-279 GCF_042194905.1 Bartonella sp. CL63NXGY | reverse complement strand
AAATCAACCACTAATTTGGCAAGTTAGTCCGGAATCTTTAGCTCCCGATATTTTGAGTGAATATTCCAAATTAATTTTATATGTACCACAACTACCCATTCATTTTGATGCATGGCTCCCTATCTTTAAAAATGCTCGTGCCATCATTACTAGTAATGGTCGTATGAACGCATTTTTAAATGAACAAGGCATCGACAGCAATAAACTCATTCAACAAGGTTTACCATTTTATCCATTCAAACGGCCATTCTACCAAATGCCACCATTCAGTCAGCAATT
>NZ_JBHINK010000133.1:339-606 GCF_042194905.1 Bartonella sp. CL63NXGY | reverse complement strand
AGTCAGTTAGCAAGCTTAATGGTGCTATAAGGGCGGCTGTTGGTTATGCGATTGATGATGATATTATCACCAAAGACTTCACTCACAACGTCACTGTAACTTACAACCGGGATAAAAAGGTAAGTGTAGAATATTTAACCAACGATGAGTTAACCAAGCTGAAAAGTGCTGTGATTAGCAAGCTCAATCGGTACAATACCAGCCGGTACATGATATTAAGTGGTATATATAGAGGGATGAGGAAAAGTGAAGTCGAGGCGGTGACCT
>NZ_JBHINK010000133.1:0-275 GCF_042194905.1 Bartonella sp. CL63NXGY | reverse complement strand
AAAGCTTTCAAACCAACTAAAACCGAATCAAGCAAGCGGACCATTAAGGTTAACCGCCAATTGCTTAATCGCTTAGCTGACTTGAAAGCCAATCAAAGTGTTATGGTATTTCAAAATGTATTAGGGACAATCCCAACAAGTAATGCCCTTAATAAATGTCTACGTTCTATTATGGAGTCATGTGGAGTTAAAAAGCAAGGCTTTCACTTTCACTCATTGCGACACGTTCATGTAGCCTATTTATTGGGCAAGGGTGTAGATGTTTATGCGATTAG
>NZ_JBHINK010000132.1:334-608 GCF_042194905.1 Bartonella sp. CL63NXGY | reverse complement strand
GATTTTCGGAATCGCTATAATGTCAATGTAATTATTATTGTGTCTACAGACGATGAGATTAACCAAATGCCACAGGCTGACGATGTTATCCAACCACACGATAAGATTACGGTTGTTGGAGAACTCAAAGATATTCGACACTTGAACGATATTGTTGGCTAGGTGGTAAACATGAAATTTCTAATTATCCTAATCGTTTTAATAGTATTAGTAATCGCTGGCTTGTATGCCCATACCCTTTTTTATGGTAGTGCCAAAATCTGGCAACAGATTT
>NZ_JBHINK010000132.1:0-301 GCF_042194905.1 Bartonella sp. CL63NXGY | reverse complement strand
TCGCAAGTGGCGGATTTGGGTTTGAATTATGCTGGCCTATTTGTGTTAATTGCTAAGCAACTTGCTGCTCCTGGCAAGGTAAAAGGAGTCAACATCGGACCAGCATCCATTGCCAAACGTGAACAGGAACGAATTGTAGAAAATCGGGTGGCGGATCGAGCTGAAATTGTTGATGGTGACCTGATTAATCTACCATTAGCCAGTCGTTCATTTGACTATGTTTTATCGAGCTTTGCCTTTCATGGGGTGAAGCCAGCCATCAATCGTGGTCGAGCTATCCAAGAGGCCGCACGGATCTTAA
>NZ_JBHINK010000131.1:337-611 GCF_042194905.1 Bartonella sp. CL63NXGY | reverse complement strand
AATAGGTCCGTCAGTCAAACCTAATTGTTGACCAATCGCTCTGGCGGTTTGAGGGTCATCACCAGTAATCATCTTGACGTGCACACCGGCTTGATTCATCTTCTTCAATGCTACGATCACTTCTTCCCGCGGTGCATCCAGAAGAGCTGCCAAACCAAGGAGGTGGATTCCTTGATAAAGGTGATCGTGATCCAATTCGGTGATGGATTCACCGCTCACTGGTTGATAACCAAGGGCAATCACGCGCTTACCTTGCTTTGACCAATCGTCAACT
>NZ_JBHINK010000131.1:0-311 GCF_042194905.1 Bartonella sp. CL63NXGY | reverse complement strand
CTTCTTGGGCAGCCATTTCAAACAGCTTATCTGGAGAACCTTTCACGAAAATCACCTGTTGACCAGATTCCTGGTTTTGGGTTAACTCGGCGATGTAGCGGTAGTCTGAATCGAATGGCAAGAGATCTACTGGTTGATATTCTGATTGGTAATCCCGTCCCAATGCTTTACGGTAAAGTGTGAGGAAGGCGCCGTCTGTCGGCTCTCCATTGATTTCCCACTTGCCATCTTTTTCGGCTAAAACAGTATCATTGGCTTGAAAACCAGCTTCAACAAACATCTTAAGTGGTTCAGTTAATTGAGCTAGTTGA
>NZ_JBHINK010000017.1:0-27548 GCF_042194905.1 Bartonella sp. CL63NXGY | reverse complement strand
TGGCAACCAACTCATCGCCTTTTCGAGCAATGGATAATCCAAGTCGTCAATTATATAATCCTCTTTCTACTCTTAGCAACTGTATTTAATCTGATGATGAATATCTTTGCAAACTATTTGAGCGATATGAAATTCGATCAAAACCAGAATATAAGCTCCATGTTTGGGGGAGCTCTCGTCTTGTCCATTATATCCATCATGCTATTACTCAAACTATCAAGCGTTGCCAATTCTCTCGCAAAAGGAATCACATTTGGACATCTATGGAGACATAGAAACTAGATGAGATAAAAAGAAATAGTTCCCGTAACAGAAGCCTCTAATATCCATATGACAAAATAACAAGAATATCCAATCCTACAGTAAAAAATATTCGCACTGAATTGAGCTGTTTTTATAAATTAAAATAGAATAAAAAAGTAAAATAATTACACACAACGTACTTTACTTTATGTTCAAAATAATAATAATGACAACAAATATCAGGATGTATATAACAATAAAAAGAGTCATATTAAAATGAAGTCGATCATTCTTGTAATTTTGATTGCAAACCTTTTATCGGCTTGTGCTTTAGCACCAAAGCTAAAACAGCCAAATGATAGGAACCGAGTGCCTATTAATAAAACAATCCCTGCCGAAATCAAGCGAGGAGACAGATGAAAACAAAACAAGCAAAACCAGTGAAAGCCGAACAACTTAGAAGTTATTACGAAGAAAGCCGTGGCTTAGAACGTGATCTTATCAATGAATTTATAAGGTCGCGCAGAACGGCATGGCGTGTCGCGAGTACTGTGGGTCTTTTTGGCTTATTCGGTATGATATGTGGAGTTGTTGGATTTTCTCAACCAGCTCCAACTCCCTTAGTATTGCGCGTTGATAATACGACGGGTGCAGTTGATGTTATCTCAATCATGCGTGAACACGAAGAAAGCTATGGTGAAGTTGTAGATAGGTATTGGCTAAACCAATATGTGCTTAACCGCGAAACTTACGACTACGATACCATTCAACTGAACTATGACACAACCGCACTTTTAAGTGCGGCATCTGTTCAACAAGAATATTATAAAATCTATGATGGAGAAAATGCACGGGACAAAGTGCTTTCCAACAAAGCACGTATCACAGTTAAAGTACGATCAATCCAGCCTAATGGACTCGGTCAAGCAACTGTACGTTTTACGACTCAGCAACTTGACAGCAACGGTGCTGCTACTGGACCAAAACAGCACCAGATTGCAACAATTGGTTACACCTATATCGGTGCACCCATGAAATCATCTGATCGATTGCTTAACCCCCTTGGTTTTCAAGTAACAAGTTACCGTTCTGACCCAGAAATACTGTTGAATGATTAAGGAATTGATTGTTATGAAAAAACTTGCGTTCGTTGTTCTATTGTCTTCGTTTTCTTCTCTTTATACGGTACCTGTGCAGGCGCTCAAAAGTCCATCAAATTCACAATATGATCACCGCATTCGCTATATAACATATAACGAAGCCGATGTGGTTCAAATTGAAACAGTTCTTGGTGTGGCAACACATATTATTCTTGAAGAAGGTGAACAGTATATAACTCATGCCTTTGGCGATTCTGAAGCCTATGCCTTTGCTCATAAAGGGCGGCATATTTTTATTAAACCAAAAGCAGAGCTTGCCAATACCAATCTCATCGTTGTAACTGACAAACGGAGTTACAAATTCCGACTACAGTTTCGGAATGACCGTGCGGGATCAACTTATGAATTGGCTTTCCATTATCCCGATTCAAACGATGAAAAGTCAGAAGAAAACAATCGACGCCTTGCGATTGAACGTGGTTTTCACCAAAGCGTCAACGGCTATAATCTCAGTTATACCATGAGCGGTCACCAAGATATTGCTCCGATAAATGCTTGGGACAATGGGCGTATTACTTATTTCAAATTTCCCGCTAACATGGATATGCCATCGATTTATGTCGTAGATGCTGAAGGAAATGAAAGCTTAATACCACGCACCGTTATCGGCAGTTCTAATGATATTATCGCCGTTCATAAGGTCAATCCTAAATGGCTCATACGGCTTGGTAAACGCGCTCTAGCTGTTTTTAATGAAGCCTATGACCCCAATGGCGGCGTACCAAACACAACAGGGACAGTATCTTCGGTGGTTTATCGTATCAATAAAGGAGGAAAATGATGTTTGACAATAAGGAAGGAGAGGGAAAAGGTACAAAACTGGATAACGTCGAGCAAAAACATATTGAAGGTACCTATGGAGGGTCGGAACTAGGTTCTGAACGTCGTCCGACAGTTCCAGGTACCCGTGCATTGTTAATGGTAGGACTTGTTGTCATAGTAGCGATACCGATTGCCTTGACTTGGAAAGCTTTTAAAATGCGTAATACCGTGGAAGTTGAGGAAGAAAAACCACAACAAATAGTACAGCAAATTATACCAAACTATGTCCCTCGGATTATAGAAGAGCCAAAAATTGTAGAAGAAGCAGAAAAATCAACACAAATAGAAGATTCAAGCCTAGATATTCCACCGGCCTTGAGTAAACTTCTTCAAACAGCCATTCCTCCACATATGCTCCAAGATTCTGAAGAATTAGCACGCAAACGTATGCTCAGTTCTAGCCTTAACAACGGTGGTAGCGAAGGATCTACAGATACGAATAATAAAGCATCGAATAATGATACAGGTAATGGCGTATTATTTGATAACCTTCAGCCCGTGCGTTTAGGTCAATCACATGCGATGCAACTTCGTAACCGTGACTTTTTGATTACACAAGGAACGCAAATAGATTGTACGTTAGAAACAAAGATCATTACATCACAACCCGGAATGACGACGTGCTATTTAACACGCGATATTTATTCCACAAGTGGACGTGTTGTTTTGCTTGACCGTGGTTCTAAAGTCGTTGGTTTTTACCAAAGTGGCATACAACAAGGACAAACGCGCGTGTTTGTGCAATGGTTACGCATCGAAACGCCTTCTGGTGTTGTTGTCAATCTTGACTCACCAGGCACAGGTCCTCTAGGTGAAGCGGGTATTGGTGGCTGGGTTGACAGACATTTTTGGGAGAGATTTGGTAGTGCAATTATGGTAAGCATTATCGGTGATTTAGGAGAATGGGTAAGAGGAAAAGTTAATAAAAGCAGCAAAGAAAATAAAGAGAATTCACAAAATAAAGATGCTCAGAATGCTGAATCTATAGCAATCGATGTTCTTCAAAATTCCATCAATATCACACCAACACTTTACAAAAACCAAGGCGAACGAGTAAATATTTTTGTTGCTCGTGATCTGGATTTCAGCAATGTCTACAGTCTCGTCACACGTTAACCCGATACAGAAAGATCAAGCAGTTTTTCAGCTTCTGCAACCGCTTGATTGTTTCTTAGAAGATCCCACGATCACTGAATTATCGATTTGCCGCCCCTATGAAGTATGGACGAAAAGCTTTAAGGGTTGGCAAGTACATAGCGTACCAGAGTTAACAACCACTTTTTTGCAAACGCTTATTACAGCTATTATCGTTTATAACGGTATGGCTCCCAGAAGTATTAATTATGTGCTCTTGCCTGGTGGACAACGTGGTACAATTATACAAACACCAGCTGTTGTTGATGGTGCTCTTTCCTTTGTAATTCGTAAACATTCTCTTGTAGTTAAGACGTTAGAAGAACTCAAAGAAGAAGGGGCATTTGACGATTTTTCTGATGTAAGTTTTAATAAGCCTTCAGCAAAAGAAGCCAATAACTTGTTATCGAAGCAGGACTTCACACGGTTGGAACCATTTGAAGTTCAACTTTTGCAACATAAACGTGATGGAAAAATTCTTGAATTTTTACAAGAATGCGTCCTTCACAAACGCAACATTATTATTGCAGGTAAAACAGGATCTGGTAAAACAACATTTGCCCGCTCTTTAATTGAAAAGGTTCCTGTAGAGGAGCGTATTATCACAATTGAAGATGTTCATGAGCTTTTTCTACCCAATCATCCCAATCATGTACATATGATTTATGGTAACAATGTAGGCCGTGTTTCAGCTGAAGAGTGTCTAGATGCGTGTATGCGTCAGTCGCCCGACCGAATTTTTCTCGCTGAATTGCGAGGCAATGAAGCATGGGAATATCTCAATTCGCTCAACACTGGCCATCCCGGATCGATTACAACGACGCATGCCAACAGCGCTTTGCAGACATTTGAACGATGTGCCACCTTGATTAAAAGATCAGAAGTTGGCCGGCAACTCGAGTTAGAAATGATAAAAATCGTTCTCTATACAACAGTTGACGTAGTGTTGTTCTTTAAAGATAGAAAACTCTCTGAAGTCTTTTACGACCCAATTTTTGCTAAATCAAAAATCGCTTAAGGGAAGCTTCCTCTCTCGGTAAGATGATACAAACAAACAATAGCCGTAACTAGTTGTTACGGCTATTTATTTAACTTTTCCTATTCTCTTTTCTTTTCCAATGGATCTTCTACACTCTTCATGAATAAAAGAAGAAAAAAGTTAATAGACAACAACTCTACGAGAAAACCAAATTATACATAAGGCTCTCTCTATTCTCTTACCTTTGATCATTCTTCCCATTTATCTTTTGAAAAAGTATGTTTAATGCAAAAAAATAGCTATAAAATAAATATTTCAACAAAAGAAAAGAAGAAATTTTGATTCGCATATCAATGAAAGCTTCGTAAAACAGGTCCTTTCAATCATAATAAATAATTATCGTCATCAAGACCAAAACTTATCGTTTAAAAATTCTAAGCGCTATTTTCAAGTGATTAATAAATATGTTTTTTCACCAAACAATCTCCAGATACGGAAAACCTCATACGAAATAAACTATCATTTCGATTTAGCATCCATAAACCACATTCTATTTGGTAATAAAAAGTATAGTGGCATATCGACGTCTTCTTCGGACGAAGAAAGATTCTTAACCTACGGCTGTTCGTAAACAACTAAATTTCTCTTAAGCAAGCTTTGCTAACCATATCACGTGGCTTATGTCCCCATCCTAAAGAGGATATCCATAGACTACACAGGTAAGCTCTACTCTCTGAATATTCCTGCTCTCTTCTCTGCACCTCAAAAAGCAAAAATTCCTAAAAGCACAGATATACAATCCCTCTTCTTAAGCCACGTCACATTGATTTATAAAGAGTGTTCATTATTTTGCGTGTTGGATAAAAGATCTTAGTACCGTAAGATTCTCTCATTTCAAAGCTGTCTATTAACCAAAACCATGCTCTTGCACATTACAAGCGAATAAAGCCGTATAGAATGAAACTGTACAAAAAAGCACTAAAAATACCTTTTATAAACCATCCAAAATGCCAAAAACTGTCGCAACATTGGGAGTTTGCAAAGTGTCTAATGGCACCCAACTTGCTCTTTTATGAAGTGTAAAAATGGAGATGCTCTATAAATTTTATATTATTCATCGGAGCTTTACCATTATACCATCCACGAGCACTGTCGCGAAATGAGCTGGGGCTCCTTAAAGAAAGGTTTCTTTAAAACAAGCGCATAAATTGACAAGCCAGGTGTATTTGGGTTGGGGCGTTCTGTTTTGTATAAGGATTGTGATCTTATTAAAAAACGAGAGAAACAAAAGCGTGAAGCAATGCATAATCTCTATTATTTAAAAGACATTACTCTAGATACTTTTGAAAGTCATAAAACTGAACTAAAAAATGACGGCAAAATAGAAACTGGTTTGCACCTTTACAGCTTCATATTCTCCTCAAATTAGGAGGCTGTATACCGATTTCAAAGATTACGCCAACGAGAATACGTAATACTCTTAACTCCCATCTGGTAAGTAAAAGCTGCAACAGCAAAAGCTTTTTTAGAAAAACAACGCCATAAAGTCATTAATGAACAGGCAATGAATTGGAGAAATGTTCCAGATTTTTATCAAACACTCTGCAAAGCAACAATAATGATACAACTGGCTTTGCGTCTGCTTATTCTTACAGAGGTTTCTACCATCCCTTGCATCAATTCGTGAAAATCAGATTGAAGGGGATACATGGACAATTCTTGGCTTGAGAATATAAAAGGTCTGCGTAATACTACAGGAGATTTCAGCATACCCTTATGATCAGAAGCATTAAAAATTTTAAAACAAGCGTGCTTGTTTTTTCGCAATGATTTCTTTTTTCTGCAACCGGTCGTGGTCCTTATTAATGTGAGTTTCCTATCACAATATATAAGAGAGATTAGTCTGAAAACCTGTCCACGTAGATTTCGCTCTAGTTTACGTAATTGGCTAACAGACTCCACCTATCACACCTCAAAGGGTGAAGCTTTTTACACGCACTGAGCTGCAAATTATCCGCCTCCTCGCCTAGCAGATTTCACCTTCTAACCACTTTAATTATCACATCCTAAATAAGATAGTGTTTTACAGCACAACAGAATAAATATCAAAACAATGACCGATTATACCGTTAATACTTGGACACCTCTCTTTCATGTTAAGAAATATCTTTTATGCTAAAAAATAAAATAAAAAACACTTTTACTGCTTAAATAACTTTCTTCAGCATATATACAAGAAAAAATGAAATCCCCTAACATAATAAATGAGACCTAAACCTAGAAACCTCTATTTTTTATAGATAAAAACATATAAAATCAAAACCTATGAAACTCATAAAAACACAACATGTTTTCTTTGATGATTGAATTCATTCAACTCAAACGAACCTATAAACATCCCTATTCCACATTCGCAACACGTGTTCTTAGAATTCTCACTAGCGTTTTCTAAATTTTTGGAAAAAACTATAAATTTGATATTTTTTAAAAACGTCTTATTTTCTCTTTAATGAATTTAAATCTATGACGTTACAATAGTTTTAAATTACAGCCCCCTTAACTGTATGATTATCTCTACACAAAAGAGAGGGATTTTACGTTCTCCATTTTGAGAACTATAAATTTTGTTTTTTAATGCGATTAACAATAAAATCTTTAAAATAAAAAATATGACCTTTATATATAATGCTTTTATCAAAAATTCCTAATCCATGAATATTAGCAATGTTTTCGATATTATAATAAATGTGTCGTAAAATGACGAACTGTCATAATAATCACTCCTGTGTATTTCATTTAAATAATTTACATGCGTTTAATATTTGTATCAGCATTTATTTTTTGTTCTATATTTATACAGAGTTATCATTTTTTATAAAAAATGATTAATTGAATCTGCATCAAAGTATAAATTATGATAATAATTTAATAAAAATAAAAACACATAACATATTGTTTTTACATAGAACGCTATTTAAAGTATAGTCTACCCAAAAGACTATTGCCTTTTTAAAGGCAATAATAACTATGCTAACCGCCTCATAGAAGCCAATAAATTTTTAGAGATTAAGCCTCAAAGAGGCACAAAAAACACGCACAATTTTCTATTTTTCTTTTTACTGTTCGTTAAAAGGTCAGTTTTCAAAGATAATATTCAACTATGAGTTTTCTGCTCAGCCATTGCAAGAATTGCTTAACTTTTTAGGGATTACTTCACTTTTAGAATGATTATAGCTACTGCGCCCCCATAAGCAGCCGATCTTCTTTTAGAGATTTAATTGCTAAAAGGAGATACAATTTTCCACCTTGCGCTTTATTTTCATCAATCAGTAAATTTTCAAAGGCGGCGTTCAACCATGAGTTTTTTAATTTCAGCAATCGCTTTCGCTGGATTTAGTCCCTTTGGACAAGTTTGCGCACAATTCATAATCGTATGGCAACGATAAAGGCGGAAAGGATCTTCTAAATTATCAAGACGTTCACCACACATCTCATCACGTGAATCCGCAATCCAGCGATAAGCTTGAAGCAAAACAGCGGGACCCAAATAACGATCACCGTTCCACCAATAACTTGGACATGAAGTCTGACAACACGCACACAAAATACACTCATAAAGACCATCGATTTTTTGGCGATCGGAGTGACTTTGTAACCATTCTTTTGCAGGTTCAGGAGAAACTGTTTGTAACCAAGGCTCAATAACTCGGTGTTGCGCATAAAAGCGATTCAAGTCAGGAACCAAATCTTTAACAACCGGCATGGAAGGCAAAGGGTAGACTTTAATGGGGTGTTTTACATCATCCATACCTTTGGTACAAGCCAATGTATTGGTTCCATCAATATTCATCGCACATGAACCACAGATGCCTTCACGGCAAGATCGACGAAGTGTCAAAGTTGGATCAATGTGGTTTTTAATAAACAAAAGCCCATCAAGAATCATAGGACCACAAGCAGAACGATCCACATAATAAGTATCTAGATGAGGATTTTCCTCATCATCAGGCGACCAACGATACACGTGAAATTCCGTCAGCTTTGTAGCACCTTCAGGTTTAGGCCAAACCTTTCCCGGTTTTACTTGAGAGTTTTTGGGAAGCTTAATTTGTACCATATTTCATTCTCCCCTTAATAAACCCGTTTTTTAGGTGCAATGCGCTTTAAATCGATCCCACCATCAGCTTCAGATGTTAATGGGTCCACATGGACAGGTCGATATGATAATGTCACCTCACCCTCTTTTGACAAATGTGAAAGCGTATGTTTACGCCAGTTTTTATCATCACGCTCTGGATAATCTTCACGAGCATGAGCGCCACGGCTTTCTAAACGTGCTTCGGCAGAATGAACCGTCATGATTGCATTCGCCATGAGATTTTCAAGCTCTAATGTTTCAACCAAATCAGAATTCCATATCAGAGAACGATCTGTGACTTTGAGATCCGACAATTCCCCCCAGATTTTATTCATCCGCTGACATCCTTGTTGCAAAGAATCTTCTGTACGGAATACTGCCGCATCTTCTTGCATCGTGCGTTGCATTTTTTCACGCAATAGAGCTGTTGGTATCGCCCCTTGTGCAAAACGTAAACGATCAAAACGCGCTATAATTTCGTCAACAGCTTCTTCATTGAGGGGTGGAATTTCTGCATTCCGATCAATAACTTCACCCGCGCGAATGGCAGCAGCACGACCAAACACCACAAGATCAATCAACGAGTTTGACCCCAAGCGATTAGCCCCATGAACAGAAGCACATCCTGCTTCTCCTACCGCCATCAGCCCTGGTTGAATACGATCAGGCGAATCAGCCGTTGGATTGAGAACTTCCCCGTAGTAATTGGTAGGAATCCCACCCATATTATAATGGACCGTTGGCAAGATGGGGATAGGCTCTTTTGTTACATCCACACCTGCAAAAATCCGAGCTGATTCCGAAATTCCCGGTAAACGCTCGTGCAAGATTGCAGGATCAATATGGTTGAGAACCAAATGAATATGGTCCTTCTTAGGTCCAACACCACGTCCTTCACGAATTTCAAGTGTGATACAACGCGAAACCAAATCACGTGAAGCCAAATCCTTAAAGGAAGGTGCATAGCGCTCCATAAAGCGTTCACCTTCGGAGTTGATTAAATAACCTCCTTCACCACGAGCTCCTTCTGTAATTAAGCAGCCAGAACCGTAAATCCCTGTCGGATGGAATTGCACAAACTCCATATCCTGAAGAGGCAATCCAGCACGTGCGATCATTCCACCACCATCACCCGTACAGGTATGCGCCGATGTCGCGGAAAAATAAGCGCGTCCATAACCACCGGTTGCAAGAACAACCATTTTAGCAGAAAAACGATGTATTGTACCATCATCGAGATTCCATGCCACAACCCCCGTACAAACCCCATCCGTCATGATGAGATCGAGTGCAAAATATTCAATAAAAAATTGCGCATTATGCTTTAAGCTTTGTCCATAAAGCGTATGCAAAATGGCGTGGCCTGTACGATCAGCGGCTGCGCAAGTACGCTGAACAGGTGGACCTTCACCAAATTGTGTCGTATGTCCACCAAAAGGACGCTGATAAATTTTGCCTTCTTGCGTCCGCGAAAAAGGAACGCCATAATGTTCTAATTCATACACAGCAGCAGGAGCATTACGCACCAAATATTCCATTGCGTCGGTATCACCCAACCAATCAGAACCTTTCACGGTATCATATAAATGCCACTGCCAATTATCAGGTCCCATATTTGAAAGCGATGCAGCAATTCCCCCTTGTGCTGCAACCGTGTGTGAGCGCGTTGGAAAAACCTTCGTAATACAAGCTGTCTTTAATCCTTGTTCCGCCATACCCAATGTTGCACGTAATCCTGCACCACCTGCCCCAACAACAACAACATCAAATTTATGATCTACAGTGCGATAAGGGGCGTTACCTGCTTTAGCGCCCAGAGATGATCCTGTACCCGCCATATTTGTTTAACCCCCTAATGCAATTTTCAAAAGAGAAAAAATAATGATACCACCTATGAGAAAACAAAATAAAATATTTAACGTCAAAAAGAATATCCGGAAACCTTCACGTGGAATATAATCTTCAATCACCACTTGCATACCAAGTTTCATATAATAAAGGACCGAAAAAGTCATCAATCCCATCAAAATAGCAACAATAGGATGTGCAAGTCTTGCACGCACAATGCTATAGTCCTTTCCCACAAGCGAAAGAATAAGAACAATAAAAAATATCAAAAGTGGTAGATTGATAAACCCTGTCAAACGTTCTAGCCAAAAATGCTCTGTTCCTTCATGAGCACTGCCACGCCCCCGTACTTTTCCAAGTTCCGTTCGAAAATCTTTTTTCATATCTCTTTTCACCCCCAGCTAAACAACGGTATATCCAATAATCCAAATCGCAAAAGTAACAATAAGAGAAATAAACACTGTCGCCCAAGCAGTGACTGTTGCCTTTTCTTTTGCCAAAAGGCAAGGTTTCAGATCCCAAACAATGTGGCGAACACCACCAACCATGTGATGAACCCCTGCCAAAGTATAAAGAAACAAAATACACAATCCAAACCAAGAACTATAAATCTCGTGAACCGTTCTGAATGCCTCCTCCCCGCACGCAATAGCAATTAACCAAACAGCAAGAAAAACCGTTCCAACATAAAGTGCCATACCCGTAATGCGGTGTGCAATGGACATAGCCATAGTAATTGTCCAACGATAAATACTTATATGAGGGGAACGAGGGCGCTCTTTTATCCTAGTTGTCTCTGTCATAAAATATCCTGACCTGGTTTTTACTGCAACCGCAATGAACGAGAAAGTTCGCGCAAAACGACTAAATATATTCTCTCGTTTTCACTTGTTTGGCATCTCAAGATACCGATACTACAGGTCGGTTGTCTCAAATAACGGATTAAAGGTCACGCATAAAAAAACCGATTACTCCACGGATATGATCCGCAAAACTTGCTTTAATCTAATACAATTTTATCTTCACGTCAAAGGTCTAACATCTTTTCTCAAATATAAACAGGCATTTTTTCAGATTAAACTTATCCTTTTGAGTATCCATGATATATGCAATGGTATCTTAAATTGCACCCATGATTAAGGATAAAAAGAGGAAAAAATTGATAGATTAAACATTTTTATGTCCCCTCCAAGCCTTTTAAAAGGCAAAACGAATCACGAAAGACACAAATAAGCGGCATAAAAGCCGCTTTTGCATAAAGTTTAGCTGATATAATCTTTACTCAGCAACTTTCTTTTCAACATCTGTGCTGACAGATGCTGCTTCTACTTTCTCAATAACCTTTTCAGCTTTTTTCCGATAATCTCTCTTTTCAGCGATACGCGCAGCTTTACCTCTCAAACCACGAAGATAATAGAGTTTTGCACGGCGCACTTTACCACGGCGCACCAGCTCAACACCTTCAATCAACGGAGAATAAACAGGAAACACCCGTTCCACCCCTTCACCATAAGAAATCTTGCGCACTGTAAAGGTCTCATTCAACCCACCGCCTGAACGTGCAATACAAACACCTTCATAAGCCTGAACACGCGTCCGCGTACCCTCCGTCACACGCACCATGACACGAACTGTATCTCCTGGCTTAAAGGCTGGAAATTGGCGCTTTTCTTCAATTTTTGCACATTGTTCAGCTTCAAGTTGTGCGATAATATTCATTTCTTTTATCCTTCATGTTCTTTATCGAACAGTCAGAGCGCTCAACTCTTACCAAAAAAGCCTTTATTAAGAATAAGGAGCTCTTTAGGCTATGTCTTACACAGGAGCGAATACACCATTCCTTCATTTTAATTTTGGAACTACAGAAAACCTTTTATAAAAAACTCTCTAAAAAGAGAGCCATGCAATACACTACCTTATCATATGAATCAAGTTTTCTGATGATTTTTATCATAACGCGCATAAAGATCAGGGCGACGTTGACGTGTTAACAATTCGGCTTGGCTTTGACGCCAATCTGCGATCGCTTTGTGATGACCTGAGAGCAATACAGGCGGAATACCCCGCCCTTCGAAAAGAGAAGGGCGTGTATATTGCGGATGTTCCAGCAAGCCATTTTCAAAACTTTCACACCTTGCAGAAGCTGCATTCCCCATCACTCCAGGCAGAAGACGTATAATAGCATCTAAGATAACCAATGCGGCTGTTTCACCCCCTGAAAGAATATAATCACCAATAGAAACTTCTTCTAATTCTCGTGCTTCTATGACTCGCTCATCAACCCCTTCAAAACGTCCACAAACTAACGTTACACCCGTATCACGAGCCAAGCTATGCGCGTAAGCTTGGTCAAAAGGGCGCCCACGTGGACTCATCAACAATCTTGGCGAATCCTGTGGACAACAATCAAGAGCCGCCGCCAATACATCCGCCCGCATTACCATACCCGCCCCCCCACCAGCAGGTTTATCATCAACGCTATGGTGTTTGTCTAAAGCAAAATCCCTAATCTGCACCGTCTCCAGTGACCAAATTCCGCGCTCTAAAGCTTGCCCTGCTAAAGAATACCCTAAAAAACCAGGAAACATTTCAGGATAAAGGGTTAAAACGCGCGCCTGAAACTTCATTTTATTTCTCATCCTTATTTTCTTAAACAGACTCTTAATAGCAAAAATAGCACAAACAAGATTTTTAACGCTATAGCGTTAAATTGAATCTCCTTGATCTGCGCTTTATTCAATACGATCCTTCTAAATACTTGCACTAAAAAAGACTCTAAAAATTCAGAACTATTTCGAGATAAAGTGCTTACAATATCTGCTCAAAAGTGCATTTTTAATATTTCCACACATTCCACTTTTTATTGACGAAATTTATCTGTTATTTTTTCCTTCATCTTTATTTTTAGATTCAAGCTATTTCCTTTTTATCATTGTCTCCCCCATCACTTAAACCAGCTGCCATGGGATCAACAACAAGAAAACCAGAATTCATACAAACTTCTGGTACCGCCGCCTTACTAAAGGGAATAAGGACTCTTTTACCCGTATTCAAACGTATTTCAAGCAAATCACCAGCCCCGAAATTAAAAAAACCACACACTTCACCTAAGATTTTTCCCCCACAATCTTGGACACACAAGCCTATTAAATCGACTTGATAAAACTCATCCTCCATCAAATCATCAATTAATTGATCACGCGTCACATAAAGGCGAATACCTTTTAAAGACTCAGCCGCATTACGATTTTCTATCCCTTTAAAACGTACAATCGCCTTATTTTTTTGTATGCGAAGAGTTACAATTTCATAAGAACGCCCCATATCATCATAAAGAGTGCTGTAAAACTTAAAACGCTGTGGCTCAGCACTTAGAATTTTAACAAAAACATCTCCTTTTATACCATGAGGCATACCAATAATGGCAAGATAGACTTTATTTTTAAGCTTTTCTTTATTATACTTCATACGAAAATATTATCTCTCAAAAATGAACCCTTCAATCTTATAGTTTTCTATTCAATCTTGTTGCCATATGAGACAATCTTCTAAAAGACCTTTCTTGGTAACAAAAACAAATTAATAAAGGAGAAAGTCTTATGGCAAATATTATGCTATTTTACAAAGATATCACGCCAATCAACAAAGTTTCCCATAAAAATCTAAAATTCGCTCCTCCAAGTGATATGTCTTTTGCCAAGGATACTCACTGGGTTCCTTTAGCAAGTACTGAATATTTTCAAGCAGCACTAGACTATCCTATTTTATTTATGTGCGCCGAAGATGAACAAAAAAAACGGCACTACACATCCGCAGCTCTTGTCGGCCTTTCTAATGACGAAAATGACTATATCGCTTCTGATAAAAGTTGGAAAAACAATACTTATGTTCCTGCTTTTGTCCGTCGCTATCCTTTTGTTTTGGCACAAATTAGCAATGAAAAAGAACTTTCTGTTTGCTTTGATCAACAGTCAGGTATGTTTAATGAAGTTGCAGGAACAGAACTTTTTAATTCCGACGGCTCTATTTCTCCTTTTATGGAAGAACGTATTCGTTTTCTTGAAAGTTTTAAAATCGCTATGGAAAAAACCTCTGAGTTTATTGATGCTCTTGTAGAAATGGATCTTCTAAGCCAAAAATCTATCAATGTGAAAAACGATAAAGGTCTCTCAGCTCAATTAGAACATTTTTGGGTTGTTGATGAAGAAAAATTGAATAAATTATCAGCAAGCCAACTTGCCAAACTTCATAAAAATGGCTTTTTAGGATTAATTTTTGCGCATTTGATGTCAACGCACAATCTTGTGAAAATACTCTCTCTCAAAGGTGAAAAGCAACTTATCAATCGTGAAGAGCAACCCCAAAACAAGAATGGTCA
The DNA here is from genome assembly GCF_042194905.1 of Bartonella sp. CL63NXGY. Lineage (NCBI taxonomy): Bacteria > Pseudomonadati > Pseudomonadota > Alphaproteobacteria > Hyphomicrobiales > Bartonellaceae > Bartonella > Bartonella sp. CL63NXGY. The sequence goes on along the minus strand of NZ_JBHINK010000017.1, from coordinate 12,846 downwards.
TTCTAACGATGAAAAATCTAAAAAGAAAGAAACTCTCAACTAGATAATGCCTATCAAAAACGACAAGAGAAAAGATGAAAATATTCCTCTCATTCCAGCAGACCATGCAATTTTAAACGCAAGGAAAAATTGGTTAGAGTGTCTTACCCAAACACGTCGTATGTCAGCACAAACAGTGCAAGCCTATGAACGTGATACGCGGCAATTTTTGTCTTTTCTCTGTCAACACTTAAGTCATACACCAACCCTTACAGATCTTGCTCATTTACGCATCAGTGACTTGCGTGCTTATCTTGCTTATCGGCGTACAAACAATGTAAGTGCTCGTTCTTTAAGCCGCGGAGTAGCAGGCATCCGTTCTTTTTTCAAGTACCTATCACGTGAAGGAATCGTCAATGTTCCGGCGGCTCAACTTATCCGAAGCCCCAAACACCCAAGATCGCTCCCAAAACCTTTAGCGATCAAATCAGCACTTCACATAGTCAAACAAGAAAACCAGCTAGAAAATGAACCTTGGATTAGCGCTCGTAATGCGGCTGTCCTCATGCTTCTCTATGGCTGTGGAATGCGAATATCAGAAGCCTTAAGCCTCACACCAGAACAATTTTCTGATCCTGAAAAAACAAGTTTATTTATAACAGGAAAAGGTGGAAAAACACGCCTTGTTCCTCTCATCAAAATTGTTTCCGAAGCTGTACAAAATTATCTCAAATGTTGTCCATATCCTTTAGTGGATAACCAACCCATATTTCGCGGGGCACGAGGCGGTCCCCTACAGCCCGCAATTATTCAGAAAACTGTACGCAACTTACGAGCAAGCCTTGGTTTACCAGAAACTGCAACGCCTCATACACTGCGCCATTCTTTTGCCACCCATCTTTTATCACGGGGGGGAGATTTGCGCACGATTCAAGAACTTCTTGGGCACGCTAGTCTTTCCACCACACAAATCTATACCCATGTCGATACAGACCATTTGTTAAAAATTTATCAAAAGGCCCATCCCCGTTCCTAAAAGTGTCTCATCAAAAAATTAGAGTGTTTCAACCTCAAGTGCCAAAGCATGGACACAAGTAGCTAACTCTTCTTGTAAAACTTTATAAATCGCTCGATGTATTTCTACGCGTGTCATATTAGAAAAAGAAGAAGATAAAATTTTCACTCGAAAATGTGTTTCTCCTTTACCATCAAAAGCATGTTCATTATGAGAATGCCCCTCATGAAGATGACTTTCGTTAATCACTTCAAGCTTTTGCGGATGAAAAGCATCCTGAAGCTTTCTCTGGATTATTGTTTCTATAAACATTTTTCATTCCTCAAACAAAATGAACGTGCAAAAATACACCTTTTTCATAATAGAATAAGTGTGAAAACAAATTTTTCAAAAGTCAATTCTTGTAAAATTAATCAATTTTGCATAAACCAATAATATGACAATAACATCTAAATTATTCGATTCAATTCGCATAAGCTCAAATAAAAAACAAAACGCTGAGCCAGAAGCACAACAGTGTCAGTGGGAAGGTTGTGAAAAAACAGGGGCCCATAAAGCACCAGCAGGTCGAAATCACGAAGGACAATATTTATATTTTTGTATTGAACACGTACGCGCCTATAATAAAAATTTTAATTACTTCTCTGGTCTTAGCAATAAAGATATCGCAAAATTTCAAAAGGATGCTCTCACAGGACATCGTCCGACATGGCCTACAGATCTGAGCAATGGTACATCGAAAAAAACAGCCGCTAATTATGCAAAGATTCGCTCTGGAACAGCTGCCTATCAAAATCGCATGCGCGATCCCTTCACGCTTTTTACTGGGCAGCATTCAAGCAATAAATTCTCACGAAAATTAAAGCCCTTAGAAGCAAAAGCTTTTGATACACTGGGACTACAGGCAAACGCTTCAGCAGAAGACATCAAAATGAAATATAAAGAATTGGTAAAAAAGCACCATCCTGATTCCAATGGTGGTAATCGTGCTTCAGAAGAGCGCTTTCGTGATGTTTTACATGCTTATAATTTGCTAAAAAAGTCTGGTTTGTGCTGAAAACATGCGCTTATATGAGTCTATTTTCATTTAGACCATCATTATTTGCGCAAAATGTTACTTTTTTTGCAAAACATTATAGAATACGTAAAAAATCTTTCTTCAATATCTAAGGCTCTCATTATAGAGCATTGCATAAATACTCTAACTCTTGTATCGTTTCTAATGAATAAATAGCATCCTCTCCCTTCCAGAAACACAATGACAAATCTTACCGTTGAAAATTTGCCCGATATTACACTTTGTGCTCGCGATCTATTTCATATTGAAACAGATCTAAAAGTCCCTGCTTTTAGCACAAAAAGTTCCCATGTTCCTGATATCGATTCTGATTATCTTTTTGATCAGCAAACAACTTTAGCGATTCTCGCAGGTTTTACCTTCAACCGCCGTGTAATGGTTTCTGGCTATCACGGTACAGGGAAATCAACGCATATTGAACAAATTGCTGCACGTCTCAATTGGCCTTGTCTTCGCATTAATCTCGATAGTCATGTAAGTCGTATCGATCTTGTAGGAAAAGACGCTATCGTTTTAAAAGATGGCTTACAAATCACTGAATTTAAAGAAGGCATTTTGCCATGGGCTTATCAAAATAATATTGCTCTTGTTTTCGACGAATATGATGCGGGGCGTCCCGATGTTATGTTTGTCATCCAACGCGTTCTTGAAACCTCTGGAAAACTAAGCTTACTTGATCAAAGCCGTGTCATCTCTCCACACCCAGCCTTTCGTCTTTTTGCAACAGCAAACACCATTGGTCTTGGTGATACAACTGGTCTCTATCATGGTACCCAACAGATCAATCAAGCTCAAATGGACCGCTGGTCTATTGTTACGATACTCAATTATTTACCCCATGATAAAGAGGTTAATATCATTTGTTCAAAGGTCAAATCCTTTCAAACGACTGAAGGAAAAAAGATAATTTCACAAATGGTTCATGTTGCTGATATGGTACGCCAATCTTTTATCAATGGAGATCTTTCAACTGTCATGAGTCCACGTACCGTCATTACTTGGGCAGAAAATACAACGATTTTTCAAGATGTCGGCTTTGCCTTCCGATTAACCTTTCTCAATAAATGTGATGAACTCGAACGTGCCACTGTTGCAGAATTTTATCAACGCGCCTTTGGACAAGAGCTTCCCGAATCACTCATTCATGGTGTTTCGCCTTAAGGAATCTGTCACTCATGGCTACCGATATTGGCGACAACAAAAATCCGGCAAAAGATTCTTCCAACAACACTCTTAATATTGAAGCTTTTAAAAAAGCACTTTCCACCTGTATGCGTGCAATTGCAGGCACAAACAACCTTGAAGTTTCCTTTAGTCATAACCGACCATCTTTAAGCGAAAGTTGCGCGCGTTTACCAGAATTACCTCAATACGCAACGAATAAAGACATCACCATTACTCGCGGATTAGGTGATTCCATGGCTCTGCGCAAAGCATGGCATGATAACCGCATTCACATGCAATTTTCTCCACTAGAATCAGAAGCACGTGCTGTCTTTGATGCCTTAGAACAAACACGTGTTGAAGCAATTGGTACTTTAGCCATGGAGGGGCTTGCAAAAAATCTTGATATCATGCTCGCCGATAAATACAAAAGAGCCCATTATCATAAGATTAGCAACCAAAGTGAAGCCCCCATCCAAGAAGCAATTGCACTTTTATTGCGTGAAAAAATAACAAAGCGCGCAGCTCCAAGAGAAGCGGGTCCTGTCTTAGAACTGTGGCGTCAAGAACTCGAACAAAAAGCAGCAGCAGAACTCAATGAACTCCCACATCATATTTACAACCAACAAGATTTTGCACAGATTGTTCGCCAAATGCTTGTTACACTCAAAATGACAGTGCAACAAGCTGAAGCTTCTAACAGTGAAAACAATAAAAAATTAAAAAATGCGTGTGAACCTCAAGACCAAGGAGAAGAAGAGAGTAAAAACAAAAAACACGCTCAAAGTGAAGAACAAACCAGCACTGAACAAGAAAGTGATGTGCAAGATGACGGAAAAACACAAGCGACACAATCAAACAACAATGATCAAGCTGACGGCGAGCAAAAAAATGGACCTTGGCAAGAAAAGCCGAGCAAACCCAAACACCTTTTTTCTGATTCGGAACAAATGGAAAGACTTGGCCATTATAAAATCTTCACCCGTCAATTTGATGAAATTTTGGAAGCAACAGATTTTTGTTCTGAGAACGAGTTAGATCACTTACGCCGTTATCTTGATAAGCAAATCAATCATCTCCAAAACATCGTTGGACGTTTAGCAAACCGTCTCCAGCGCCGCTTGATGGCGCAACAAAATCGCAACTGGAAATTTGACCTTGAAGAAGGATATCTTGATACAGCACGGCTTCCACGTCTAATTATTGACCCCATGCAACCCCTTTCTTTTAAAATGGAAAGCAACACCCAATTTCGAGACACAGTTGTTTCACTTCTCATTGATAATTCAGGCTCAATGCGCGGACGCCCCATTAGCGTTGCTGCAAGTTGTGCTGATATTTTGGCACAAACTCTTGAGCGTTGTGGTGTCAAAGTTGAAATTTTAGGTTTTACCACCAAAACTTGGAAAGGGGGCAAATCGCGCGAACAATGGCTTACCCAAAACAAACTCCATAATCCTGGACGCCTCAATGATTTATGCCATATCATCTATAAAAGTGCTGATACCCCATGGCGTCGCGCACGACGCAATTTAGGTTTGATGATGCAAGAAGGATTATTAAAAGAAAATATCGACGGAGAAGCTTTGATTTGGGCTCATCAACGCCTTTTATCACGGCGTGAACAACGTCGCATCCTCATGGTCATTTCTGATGGCGCTCCTGTTGACGATTCGACATTATCGGTCAACGCCAGCAATTATTTAGAAAAACACTTACGCGCAGTGATTCAAGAAATCCAAACACACTCCCCTATCGAACTCATTGCCATTGGAATTGGTCATGACGTCACACGTTATTATCAACGTGCTGTAACAATTATGAATGCTGAAGAACTCGCCGACGCCATAACAAAACAATTAGAAATACTTTTTAGTGATAAAAGGACTCATTTTCATAAGAAATAAACCTGCCTTAAATCAGCAACGATTACATTTAAAAAATTATTTCTATCATTAAACCATCGGAATTTGATGACTAACAACCTGAGAAGATAATCCCACAAATTGAATAGCGAACTTTAAAGAAGCTTCTACTTTACTGGATGCATTATGAATCCTAAAAGAAATGCTCCAACCATCTTCAAAAATTATAATGAGTTTGTTTTTACTTTCTGGTTTTAGTGCAACTGATAAAACTTTTCTTGGAATTTTTCATTTACGTCCATATCCCAGAGTGCCATTCAAATTAAAAGACTGAATAATTACCCGTTTTTGTCTCGATCTTGTGTTATTTCATTATATTTAAATATTGAAATACACGTATATAGAAAAATATCTCCACTAGACATAGCTCTAAAGTGCTGCTCTCACAGAAAATATAATGCATAGACTTTCACCTTCAGTAAAACAAAAAGATAAAAGTTGTATTTATTATACGCAAAAGAAGAATCATCCAAAGAGGATATTTTAAACACTAAGAATTATTTTATAAAAGAATCAGCATAAATGGATTCATAGCGATTTTTGCCGAAAAATCGCTAAAGCAAGCGAGAGCCAACCTGTTCCTAACCTTCCCAAAACAGTACTCACCACGGGTGATCTATCAACATAAGCTCCCATCTCCTGGATAAAAGAAAAAATCTTTACTCACATAAAATATAAGAAAAACACGAAAAAAAGAATATTACTTCATTCACGAAAAAGAACACACCATTATATATCTTATCCGCACTCCTACTTTAAAGAAACATTCCTCCTTGCTTCCAAGCTTATTTCACGACAGCGCCCATATATGGCATAATGCAAAATCCAGAATCATCCTTTACTTTACAAGCTACAAGCCAAAAGCAAAATCCTACTTTCAAGCTTCCAATGTTTTTAAGATAAATCAATATACTTCCAGCGCCTAATATTGCACTTCTATTACATTAAAGCTCTTCATAAGAGTATTGCTTTCTCAAATGACGTTGTCCGCACGCCAATTCCTCTTATAACATAGGCAAGCAAATGATTTTTATTAACTCAATATAAGAGTATTTAAAACGCGTAAAATTTTATGATATTGAGCTCTTTCACTCAAATGAAAAATATAAGTTATCATTTTAAATCAATCTATTAATAAACATCAGTTGCAATTTCTGTCACATTTAATCATTTGTAAAAAGTATATTAGCCCCTTCTCAAACAAATGACTTTATCTTTTCCTCACAAGAGAATTTTGAAATAAAAAACGCGTTTTGTGTTGGAGCTCTTACTTAAGTTGGCAAATGATAAAGTATCCATTATAAATAACGTGCCACACCAAGCATAGCGTACAATTTTCTTGGCTTCATGAAAAAAAGACAAAAATTATTATTTGTGACAAACAAAAGAAGAATCATCCTTTGAATGACTTTGATAAAGAGGAAGCTTTACAATATTAAGAATTGTCCCATAAGGAATCAACATCAACAGGCTCATAATAATTTTTACCGAAAAATCACCAAAAGCAAGCGATAGCCAAACTGGCATGCCTATCCCTCCCAAAACAGTACTCTCCACCAGTGAACTATCAGCATACCCTGTTATCTTATCAAGAACAGAAAACGAGCTAGAAAAAGCAAGAGCAAAAAACAGCACTGTATCCAAAGCTGAACCAACCAACGCTGCTGCTAAAGGTGCTTTCCACCATGTTTTACGTCGTAAAGGAGTAAAAACAACAATATCAAGGAGTTGCCCAAATAAAAATGCAAAACTAGAAGCAAGGGCAAGCCGTGGTGTCGCCAATATCCAAGAAACAAAGACCCCCGCAAAAAAACCAGCATAAACCACACGCCGCGCCGCAGATGGACCATAAAAACGATTGGTTAAATCATTGATCAGAAAAGCAAATGGATAGGTAAAAGCCCCATAAGTCAACAGCTCATTTAAATCAAACCAATAGACAGGATATTGAACCAAAATATTAGAAGCCGTAACAGCAAGGCACATTGCAAAAATAGAAAAAACAACATACCTTTTCTTTTGCTGTTCTAATAAAGGACCGCTTGAAGACATTTTTTTAACCTGGGATATGGAACCAATAAAATGAAACGATCAACCTGCAAAAAACTTAACTTCTAGAACAGAAAACCGAAATCAAAGCGTTAATAAACCAAAAAGAATAGCGCTAACAATTACGCTGCTTGTTCAGCCTTTTGCTCACCTTCTTGCTCAGCTTTTTTCTTAATGATTTGGCGTTTTAGCAAACGCGCACGTTGCGACAACTCTTTATCATCTGCTTTAACTAAAAAACCATCAAGGCCACCACGATGCTCAACAGAACGCAATGCACTTGCTGAAATACGCAAGCGATAACTTTGCTGTAACACCTCTGAAATCAATGTCACATTGCAAAGATTTGGTAAAAAACGACGCCGAGTCTTATTATTTGCATGGCTAACATTATTACCATACAGAACCGTTTTCCCTGTCAATTCACATGCACGAGACATAAACTTCACCCTTAAACTCTAAGAAACTTTCAAATCCCCATACCCAAAGGACACAATGAACGCAAAACACGCGCAATGCAACCTTGAACGGGCATCATTGGGAAGTTTCTTTCTAATAGGGGGTCGACAACAAAAGGTCAAGTCTTTTATAAAACCTTTTTCATCTCTTGTTGGCTCATTTTTCATCTTTTTCCTCAATAAGACGTGCAAATTCCGCCAAAAAGCGTACAAAATGTTTTTTTTAAATATATACCATGTTAGAATAAAAGCCTATTGTCCCGAAAGGAAGCATAAATCATGAGCAAAAAAGGGCCCCCCATGACAAAGCTTCAGGGAAATTCTTGCCGTTTTTCTTCTTTTTTATTTGGAACTTTATGTATTTGTTTTTTTCTTCTCTTCAGTGCATTAGGTATATGGCAAGTACAACGGTTAAACTGGAAAACAAATCTTATCACCAGTGCTAATCAGCGCATTCATTTACCCCCCATAAAAGCCCCCAAAAAAAATCAATGGTCAGATGTTACTTTTGAAAAATATGAATATCAACCTGTTGTTATCACAGGAAAATTTTTAACAGATAAAAATATCTTAGTCACTGCTGCCGCTCAAAATACTACAGGCTATTGGGTTTTGACTCCTTTACAAACTGCTGATAATACACTGATCTTTATCAACCGTGGCTTTATCCCCATGGATGAACGTAATAATTTTCAAAACTCAGAGAAATCGCATACAAATGCCTCATCTCAGCAAAATTCTACCACGGACACAGAACAAACAATGATTATAGGTTTATTACGCATGAGTGAAAAAAATGGATTTTTCCCGCGTAAAAATAATCCTGACAAAAATTTATGGTATACGCGCGATCTCCCCGCTATGGCACAAAAACTTGGTTTGTCCACGGTTGCCCCTTATTTCATTGATGCCAGAAAAACATCTCCACAAGCAAACCTTCCTGTCGTTGGTCTTACGATTATTCATTTTCGAAATAATCATCTCGTTTATGCAATCACGTGGTTTATTTTAGCTGCTGGTGTGTTAGGAGGTTTTCTTTTTCTGCTACGGCAAAAAAACTAAAAAAATACCTTTTCCATCTCAAGTAACAAAAATTTTTAGAATCTTGAAAACTGATAAAGAGTATAAAATCTACCAACTTTCACCTTTGTTAAATAAAGATCATAGGCATACAATGAACTTTATAAATCCACAAAAGATTTACGCGACACTCTTTAAAAAATCATCATAAAACGAGGGTTTATTCATTAAAAATGTAATGCCCAAAAATGTGAAGCAATGCATTATCTCCATTCTATAAAAAATTCACTCTTAAAAAACATTGTCATAAACGCTTTTGAAAAACATAAAGCCAAATTTAAAAATGATAGGAAAGATAGGCACTCATTTTTGCCTTTATAATTTTATATTCTTGCTTCATTAGATTGTTTCCCATTTCAGAGATTATTCCAATTGATATACGCAATACTTTCGCCTTCATATAGTATAAAAGCTAATATAGCAGAGAACATACGGAGGCATTTTTTGTTTCACAACTGCTATGAAGATGAGATGTTGAGTTATAAGCAACAAAAAAACATTTAATTTCTCAACGCGACTTTTATACCTATCACCACACCTCAAATGAGAGGTTTTTACAGGATAATAGAAAAAGGTGAGCATCCTATATTCTAAAAAGACAGTTTATCCTTTCAGTGTATTTTGCTAAAGGCTTATGCTATAAACGTATAAGCGTGTTTTACTAGAATTTTAACTCTTTCATTTTTAAGGCTTCTGTTATGGGTGTTGTTGCCAAAAATTTTCCCATACCTGATCTTCATCGGGTTCGTCGCGTTCTCTTTTCTGTGTCTGATAAAACGGGTGTGGTTGCTTTTGCACAAGCCCTTCATGCTACTTACAATGTTGAATTAATTTCAACAGGAGGAACAGCAAAAACCCTCATAGCAGCTGGTTTACCCGTAAAAGATGTTGCTGAAGTTACCGGATTTCCTGAAATAATGGATGGGCGTGTAAAAACACTCCATCCTTTGATTCATGGTGCTTTGTTAGGGGTAAGAGAAGATCCTAGCCATAGGGAAGCTATGGAAAAGAACAGCATTCATGGAATTGATCTTTTGGTGGTGAATCTTTACCCTTTTGAAGAGACGATCCTATCGGGAGCCGATGGGCAAACGATTCTTGAAAATATTGATATCGGTGGACCGGCGATGATTCGCGCCGCGGCAAAAAATTATGCTTATACCGGTGTTGTAACAGCGATAAAAGATTATGATTCGATTCTAGCTGAATTAAAGCAGCATAATGGATGTTTAAGCTTATCTATGCGTCATCAGCTAGCAATGCGCGCTTATGCACACACCGCTGCTTATGATACGGCAATAGCAACGTGGTTTGCACGGGATTTAAAAATTGAAATTCCATCATGGCAGAGTTTTTCCGGTCATCTTGAAAGTGTTATGCGCTATGGGGAAAATCCACATCAACAGGCAGCATTTTATCGCAATAATGAAAAACGTTTTGGTATTGCAACAGCAAAACTTTTACAAGGCAAAGCGCTTTCTTATAACAATCTGAATGATACAGATGCAGCCTTTGAGCTTGTGGCAGAATTTGATCCGCAAAAAACCGCTGCTGTCGCTCTTATTAAACATGCCAATCCTTGTGGTGTTGCGGAAGGAGAAAATTTGAAAGAAGCTTATTTGAAAGCTCTTATGTGTGATAATGTATCGGCATTTGGTGGAATTGTTGCTTTAAATCAAACCCTTGATGAGGAATGTGCTGAAGAAATTGTTAAAATTTTCACAGAAGTGATTATTGCCCCTGATGCCACAATGGCGGCACGTGAAATTATTGCCAAGAAAAAAAATCTTCGTTTGCTCATTACAGGTGGAGTTCCTGATCCACGCTGTGGAGGACTTCTTGCGAAAACACTTGCAGGAGGCATTTTAGTGCAATCACGTGATAACGTGGTGGTGGATGATCTTAAATTGCAAGTAGTGACAAAGCGGGCACCAACTCAAGATGAAATGCGTGATCTTCAATTTGCTTTTCGTGTAGCAAAACACGTTAAATCAAATGCTATTGTGTACGCGAAAAATAGCGCAACAGTTGGAATTGGAGCCGGACAAATGAGCCGCATCGATTCAGCAAAAATTGCTGCAAGTAAAGCAGCAGAAAGTGCGCAAAGAGCAGGCTTAACAGAAACCCTTACAAAAGGATCTGTTGTTGCATCAGATGCATTTTTTCCTTTTGCAGATGGTTTATTAGCAGCAGCTGAAGCAGGGGCAACAGCAATTATTCAACCAGGAGGCTCCATGCGTGATGAAGAAGTTATCGCCGCTGCTGATGCACAGGGTTTAGCAATGGTTTTTACAGGAACACGACACTTCCGCCATTAATAATTTTGCTGATTCCCTCTTCGTATGAGACAAATGTTTCAAGGAATTTTTCATAATCATCGTATAACTATTGATAACTATTGAAATGGAAGCAGTTATTCAATCCAAAGAATCTACACGTGAAGAAGTTTATCACCGAAGAAAATGCACATAATTTAGCCATTGTTTAGGGAAAGAATATTGTTCTTGTTGATATTTTTAATGGTTGCCCTTTCACATGAGGAAAATGTTAAAGGGATGCTATCTTGTATGTAGATGCATACCTGTTATGATATTATAACACAACTCTTTTTAGTAATATGCTCTATTCTTAAACTAAGGAGTGTAATGAAAAGTTTGAGTAGAGGATATGAATATTTTACGTTTTTATAGTAATTGGCGCCGTTATCGTCGAACCGTTAATGCGTTAAGTCGTCTTTCAACATATGAACTCAGCGATCTTGGAATTTGTCGAGGTGATATTGATTCAATTGCACGACGTTATTCGCGTAAATCTTTATGAAAGTTGTTTGAGATATTTGAGAGAATGCTTTGCTCTGAAAAAGCGTGCATTTTGTGATTTGTTATTACGCCTTCATTTGTAGTATAATAATAATAAAGAGCAGAAGAGTTGTTTTTCTCAGCCATTGCTGTGTATTGTTTCTCAAATTTTCAGTGTTTCTGTGATATACAACATTTGATTTATAATGATAATTTAGCGTTATTCATATTGAATTAGAACTCCGAATACCGTGAGATTCTTCCATTTCAAATCTATGTATGTTGAATCAACCAAAACCATTCGCCTGCACGTTACAAGCGGGGAGAGCTGTATGGATAAAAACTATTAAGAAAAGGCTAAAAATGCCTCTTATGAACCATCTCTAGTGCCAAGAACTGTTACAAACATTGGGCACTGATAAATGGTGTGATAGTGCCGAACTGCTCCTTCATAAGCGTAAAGATGGGGATTGATCACCATTGTAAAAACCAAAATCCTCCCGTGCATGTTCACGCCATTTATTCACATGCTCCACATCTTCTTTGTACCAACTCACAAGCTTGCGAAATAAGCCTTCTGTCGACAAATCTGATGCGTTACTTTCTTTATCTAAATGCTCTTCATCATACATCATTCTGCCATCCATGAGGTACTCTCATATTCCGTTCTGCCGCTATAAGCTGGTCGCTTTTGTATCGTCGGAGGTTCTTCATAAGCCACGCACATCAATCCAAAGGCATCTGCCCCATGACTGGACCAATCATGCTCTGCTCCCAAGCCAATATTGCGCTTCTCATCCCATTTCTCGTGATACCAGTTCAGTGCTTTGCGCCCTGCTACGGTCGTCTCTTCATTGAACCAAACTGAAGGTAAAATACGCCGTACCGCCTCTATCCGCATCTTAACCGCCCCTGCTCCCTGATTAGGAACAACTTGCGTTTCAAAACCCGCATCATTTAAAGCACTCTCAAAACTCACATTGTGCACACGGTCTCTGGTCGCACCATCATGGGGTAACACCATCAACGCCTTCTCATAACCGTTTTGACGCAACCAGCCTACATGCTCTGATAGCGGTTGTCCCTGTGCTTCGTAATAATTAAGCACTCTAATTTCTCGCCCCACAAACTGTGCTATCCATATCGCCGTGGCATCTGCCTTAGCACCCGTGCCCCCAATATCCCAAAAGGCGCGTATTTGCATTAAAGGATCACGAGCAACACGCCCTATCCGCCCCTCCTGCTCGGCTGCCAACATTTCCTTTTGATAATAAGCGCCTTGAACCGCTGTAAGATAAGC
>NZ_JBHINK010000130.1:0-614 GCF_042194905.1 Bartonella sp. CL63NXGY | reverse complement strand
GAACTTACTGCGTATCTGGTACGCAAGCTCGTTTCAAGCGACGTACTGATTGAAGAACTCATACTGTAGCTCGTGCTCAAGCTGGTCCGGATTGACGTGCTCAAACTGGTTTGTAAGCTCGTGCTGAGGGCGTAGCTGGTACTCAAACTAGTACTCAATTGGATCGAAGTACTAATGGAAGCACTGGTGCTGGTTGAGTAGCTAGTACTCAATTGGAGACTGGTGCTAATTGATTGACTCAATTGCGTCGAAGTACTGATCGAGTAACTCGTCAACAAGCTCGTGCTTACCGATTGACTAATCGAAGCACTGGTGCTGTAGCTCGTCATCAAGCTGATCCGGATTGACGTGCTCAAACTGGTTTGTAAGCTCGTGCTGAGTGAGTAGCTAGTGCTCAAGCTCTTTTCGATCGACGTACTGATCGAGGAACTCGTGGAGTAACTGGTCATCAGACTGAGCCGCAGTGACGTGCTCAAACTGGTTTGTAAGCTCGTGCTAATCGAGTAACTCGTCAACAAGCTCGTACTAATTGATTGACTAATCGAAGCACTAGTACTGTAGCTGGTCATCAAGCTGGTCTGCAGTGACGTGCTCAAGCTCGTTTGTAAGCTCGT
>NZ_JBHINK010000129.1:0-615 GCF_042194905.1 Bartonella sp. CL63NXGY | reverse complement strand
CTTAACTGTGAAAAATTAACTGCATCGTTCGCTCCAGTGCCATCCGACACTCCTGTAATCTTTTTACCCCCAGCATCAACACCTCCGGTGGTTATTTTCGGACCATTGGCTATCACTAAGCCTGTTGCATCTAAGGTATTTGTACCTGCCTTTACGCTCTCCAGTGTGATATCCTTTGCTAAATCAAATTTTACCTTATTGTCCTCTTTGCCTTTTGTAATATTTAGGTTGCTACTTCCAGCTGCCAAATCCATTGGGTTGGTTGAATCAACACTCGTCGTATCTGCACCATCAACAGAGAGATCCCAACTTGGAGTTATAGAGTCTTTTAGAGCTTTTAGCTGCGCAACATTCACGGCATCAGTGTCGTCCGCGCCACCTGCAACGCCAGAAAGAATTCTGGTCTTATTATCTTTATTGGCAATAGTGATTTTTTCACCATCTGTATCCTTACCAATGGTGATGTATTTCGTCTGCGCATCTTGTTTAATAAAACTACTGGCTGCTACTTGTTCTTTTATTTCCTTCAGTTGTCCAAAATTCACCGCATCGGTGCTTTCAGTACCCGTTGCCACTCCAGTTATCTTTTTACCTCCAGCATCAATACCTCCGGTG
>NZ_JBHINK010000128.1:326-616 GCF_042194905.1 Bartonella sp. CL63NXGY | reverse complement strand
AACTGAAACAGTTTATGAAAAGGACCCAGTAAGTGGAGAAGAAAAGCAAGTAGCAAACTTCCCATTAGTATTTACTCGTACTGGAGTAAAGGATGAAGTAACAGGTAAGACTACATGGACAGAATGGGAAGCAAAGACGAAGGATCAAAACGATCAAGTTTTGAGCAACTTCCCAGAAGTTAACGTAACTAAGCCAGGCTACAGTGCAACTTCAGCTGACGGATCAGTAAAGAAGACTGACGATGGTAAGTTTATTGTTCCAGCATCAGCCAAGATTGATCCAGATCAGC
>NZ_JBHINK010000128.1:0-287 GCF_042194905.1 Bartonella sp. CL63NXGY | reverse complement strand
TCTAACTTACACCACACATGCTCTTAACCAACCAATCAACTTCGTTGATAACAGTGATAAGACAACTGTAGTAGGTACGCAAGATATTCCAGGAACAGTAGGTAAGACAGTAAGCCTTACCAAAGACGGTTCAAACAACACTACTAAGTTGAGTGTTCCAGAACACTGGACGGTAGTAGGCCAAGCCCCAACTTCTATCACATTTGGTAGCAAAGATGGCGACCCAATGACTGTCTACGTAGAGCACATCAAGACTCCAGTAAATGTAGATGAAAACAACTGGGATA
>NZ_JBHINK010000127.1:299-623 GCF_042194905.1 Bartonella sp. CL63NXGY | reverse complement strand
ATTAATTGTGCTTCATCATCAATTTTGGCAACGTCAGTCGTGTATCCACGCATCTTAACGGTGTCTCCTACACCAAGTTCTTTGATTTGCTTTTCCAACTTCTTATCAAAGTTATCGTTAGCGTAACCCCACAGGTCCAACTTGGCATCAGGCACTGCTTTCAGAACTTTTGGCCATGCCGCAATCAAGTGATCTTGTTGCTTTTCTGGTGACAGCCGAGCAACTTCAACTACATAGTGCTTCTTCCGTGAACTGAATGGCACATGCTTAGCATTCAAAACTTCATCAGGCACAATAGCAGAAGGAATCCGGAAAATTGGCACA
>NZ_JBHINK010000127.1:0-289 GCF_042194905.1 Bartonella sp. CL63NXGY | reverse complement strand
GATCGGTGACATCCTTTTTTTGTTGTGGTGTTAAGGTGATGACTCCATCCCAATCAAGTAAGTGATCGAGACCCCACTTGTAGTTAAAGTTCAGGGTAGAGTGCATCATATCGTTATTGTTATTAACGTGGTTATTGTGCAATTGAAGATAACGGTAAACCCGGTTCCTCATGTGCAGGATTGACCAACCCAATTCGTAAACCCGGTCCACGACAATCCCCACTGGGCCTTTATCCTTGCCGATCAATTCTGGATCGGTCACGATTTGGTCGTAGAAGAAGGCCGTTAA
>NZ_JBHINK010000126.1:333-624 GCF_042194905.1 Bartonella sp. CL63NXGY | reverse complement strand
ATTTTGTTAACATTAAAAAGAGGTCAGGAAGAAACAAAAATGTTTCTTCCTGACCTCTTATCCTTTTATTCGGATATTATTTACGATTAAATAATGTATCAATTGACTGGTGATTATGAATCCGAACGATTGCTTCTTTCAGTAAGTCGTCAACTGATAATTGAACCAGCTTATCAAATTTCTTTTCTTCTGGAAGGTGAATTGTATCGGTAACAACCATCTTTTCTAGTGGCGAACTTTGTAAAGTCTTTACGGCATCACCGGATAAAACTGCATGTGATGCAAGACCAT
>NZ_JBHINK010000126.1:0-298 GCF_042194905.1 Bartonella sp. CL63NXGY | reverse complement strand
AAGGCTCATTCTAACACCTGTATCCACAATATCATCAACAATCAAAGCTGTCTTACCCTTTACATCCCCAATAACATACTCGGGAATCTCCTGGTTGGTTCGCTCACGAACTTCATCGTTACGATTATCGATAATGGCAATAGTT
The DNA here is from genome assembly GCF_042194905.1 of Bartonella sp. CL63NXGY. NCBI lineage: Bacteria > Pseudomonadati > Pseudomonadota > Alphaproteobacteria > Hyphomicrobiales > Bartonellaceae > Bartonella > Bartonella sp. CL63NXGY. Next base: position 153 of record NZ_JBHINK010000126.1, on the reverse strand, counting down.
GACTTAATCCGTTCCGCAAACTTACGTGCAAGATTAACACCCGCATGATCAGGAGCAACTACGACAACATCATCTCCAACTAAGCCTTCTTCTTCAATGTACTTAGTAAACAGACTTGTTGCTTGCAGGTGATCAACAGGGATATCAAAGAAT
>NZ_JBHINK010000125.1:330-624 GCF_042194905.1 Bartonella sp. CL63NXGY | reverse complement strand
AAGGTGATAACTGGGTGATTAAGGGGACTGCGATGGCTAAGTACCGCTTCGGTAAGCATATTATCACTACTAGTGTCGAACATGCAGCAGTACGTAATCCATTAGAACAGCTTAAAGAATTAGGATTTGATATTACTTACTTGCCAGTTGACAAGGAAGGGAGAATAAATCCTGCTGATGTGAAGGCGGCTATTCGGCCAGATACGATTTTAGTATCAATTATGGCTGTTAATAACGAAATTGGGACAATCCAACCAATTAAAGAGGTTCGCGAAATCTTAAAAGACTATCCCA
>NZ_JBHINK010000125.1:0-298 GCF_042194905.1 Bartonella sp. CL63NXGY | reverse complement strand
TGGAAAAGGGCTGGATGAACTAGTTTTCAGTGATCGGGTAGACTTTGCTACCTTTTCTGGTCATAAGTTCCATGCGCCCCGCGGTACAGGTTTTGTATATGTAAAAAGTGGTCGCCAACTTGAACCATTAGTTGCCGGTGGTGGACAAGAACGAAACCTTCGCAGTGGAACTGAAAACACGCCTGGGGATGTTGCAATGGCTAAAGCAGTTCGCTTAGTTAAGGAGCATGAACAGGTGGCAGTTAAACGTGAACAAGCCATAAAAGAACGAATTTATGATCATTTGAGTAAATTTGAA
>NZ_JBHINK010000124.1:0-625 GCF_042194905.1 Bartonella sp. CL63NXGY | reverse complement strand
AATTTTGAACCAGGAATTATTCCGGGGAGTGCAAACTCATCATGGAATTACCCTTCGAATGCTGAATCAGTTGTCAAACGCTAAAACAGCTGGTAGTTTACCACAGAGTTTATTACCAACGATGCGGGTAATCCTTTATCGTGGGTACCATAACATTATTATCGCAGCAGTTGTTTTAATTGTAATAGCACTACTTGTTGGCATATCACTTGGCTGGAAAAATCACTTGAGAAGAATAAAGGTACTGTAAATGATTTATGAGGGATAAAACGGGTAAGAGGAAACGTGGAGGTTGGGAAGAAACTAAAATTTCTTTTCAGCCTCCTGCTTTTTAACGAACATTAGCAAGATAACGTGGAAAATAACCGCAAGGCTCGAGTCTAAGTACGAACGATGATCAGCCCGTTCCGTGCTAACCATCGTTCTAGCTTAGCCCACCGCCTTGCCGAGAAGGTTATTCCCCACTCACTTTTAATCTTTTTCTAATCATTTTAATAGGAATGTGTTATTATAATGAATGCATTTATCACGATAAAGGATGTTAAACATGATTTTCAACTCATTAATTAAGCCTAAAGCAACCTTAACCACCCTGCCAGAAACCGCAACGTTAAGCGAAGCACTC
>NZ_JBHINK010000123.1:0-628 GCF_042194905.1 Bartonella sp. CL63NXGY | reverse complement strand
TGATAACAGCCAAGAAAATGAAGGGGGCATTGTAGGTTTCTTCTCACTTGAGATGTCAACAGAACAGCTTGCAACTCGTATTATCTCAGAACAAATAAAGGTTTCTTCTTCTGATATGCGTCGTGGTAATATCTCAGAAGAGCAATTTACCAACATCATTTACGCAATGCGTTCCTTACAAACAATCCCTCTTTATATTGATCAAACGGGGGGTGTATCCCTTGCACAATTGTCCGCCCGTGCAAGGCGTCTCAAACGACAACATGGTCTAGATGTCTTGATTATCGATTATATCCAACTCATGACAAGCGGTTCAAAGCGTTCATTAGAAAATCGCGTTCAAGAAATTACAGCCATTACCACCGGATTAAAAGCACTTGCAAAAGAACTCAATATTCCCATCATTGCTCTGTCACAACTTTCGCGCCAAGTTGAAAACCGAACCGATAAACGTCCGCAACTCTCCGATTTACGTGAATCTGGTTCAATCGAGCAAGATGCCGACATTGTTCTGTTCGTTTATCGTGAAGAATATTATCTCAAAAATGAAGAACCCAAAGAAGGCACCGCTGAGTATAGCAAGTGGCAAGAGGCAATGGAGCAAGCCAAGGGTAAAGCCGAGGTTATT
>NZ_JBHINK010000122.1:334-630 GCF_042194905.1 Bartonella sp. CL63NXGY | reverse complement strand
TCCCCAGCCGTTGCTTTTGGGCAGTAATGTAGTCTTCTGCAGCAGTGGCCGCTTCGGCGCCATCCGCAGATGCAGTAATAATTTGCCGTAAGGACTTTTCAATGACGTCCCCAGCTGCATAAACACCTGGTACATTGGTCTGCTGTTGGTCATCAGTTGGAATATAGCCATGATCATCTAACTTGATCACACCCTTAAGATCCTTGGTAGCTGGCTCCGTCCCGACATACACAAAGACACCAAAGGTTTGATCACCGTCATCAAGTTGGTAGGTCCGTTCTTCACCGGTTTGATTA
>NZ_JBHINK010000122.1:0-304 GCF_042194905.1 Bartonella sp. CL63NXGY | reverse complement strand
ACCGCCTTTAGTTCCGTATTGTATTCAACACTGACCTTAGGATTATCTAAGGCTCGTGCAGCGACCAACGGTGGACATGTAAAGTGATCACCACGTACTAAAACCGTGACGTGCTTACCATAACGACTCAAATAATCAGCTTCTTCAGCGGCGGCATAGCCACCACCAACAACAAAGATTTGCAAACCAGAGAATAATTCACCATCACAAGTAGAGCAGTACGCTACCCCGTGACCCCGGAATTCATCTTCACCCTTAAATCCAGCTTGGCGTGGTTTCGCACCGGTCGCAATAATCACTGCTC
>NZ_JBHINK010000016.1:20800-31179 GCF_042194905.1 Bartonella sp. CL63NXGY | reverse complement strand
CTTCAACTGGAACAAACGGTGCAGGCATAGGTTGCACAAAAGAATGGTCCTCTGGAACAATTGGTACAGAAGGACGTACAGGTTCAACAGGGGCAGAAGGAGTGGGAACAAAATCTGTAGATGAAGTGTCCTCCGGAATAGAGGGCTCAGATGGCAGAACCTCATCAGTAGAAGGAGCCTCTGGAACAGTTGGTACAAAAGGAACTCTAGGTTCAACAGGCACAGAAGGAGTGGGAACAAAATCTGTAGATGAAGTGTCCTCCGGAATAGAGGGCTCAGATGGCAGAACCTCATCAGTAGAAGGAGACTCTGGAACAGTTGGTACAAAAGGAACTCTAGGTTCAACAGGCGCAGAAGGAGTGGGAACAGAATCCGTAGATGAAATATCCTCTAAAACAGAGGGCTTAGATGGCAAAACCTCATCAGTAGAAGTTTCAACTGGAACAAGCGATGCAGGCATAGGTTGCACGGAAGAAGCGTCCTCTGGAACAGAGGGGACAGAGGGAAGTACAGGCGAAACAGGGGCAGAAGGAGTGAGAGTAGAATCCGTAGGAATAAATGTTTCAGACGGCTCAGATGTTTCAGGCAAAGAAGGTGTAGATGGTATAAGCGGTGGCTTAACAGAAGGAGGTTGTTCAGGCGCAATAGTCTCTGATGGCCGTTCAGAAGGTATAGTTTCTGCTTCAGATTTAGGTGGTAAAACTGTGGACGTAGGCTTAATAGACGGAACTGAAATAGATTCAGAAGGATCTAATTCAGGATTAATGTAAACACTTTCGAGACGAAAATCCCAAAAATCTCCTTCCCCTTCAACCAATCTATTTTCGGGACTTGCTTCTCCAGAAGAAGAACCAGGACCATAAGCACGAAGTTTATATTGATAAGGAAATCCATTTATCGCAACATAATCATTCAAAAGCTTAAAAGTATCTTCCTTTGCTTTTCCAAAAACCTGAATAATCGAAACACTTTGATGACTTCCGTCAATCACGTTTGTATCTGAAGCTTTTTGAAATTTTTCCATTCCAATGAGCGTGGTTCCCAAAACATCACCATAGATTAAAACGCGATCAGTTTTTTGAGGATCAAATGAACCATCATTATTCATAAATGTGCTCATCTTAATCCGAGAATTACCTTCCGCACTGTATACTTTATTGTATACGTCATCCACACCCGCTGTTTTACCAATATCATCTAATGCATAAACATCTTCTTTATTGTATATTTTCTTTCCAATATGCAATGTTTGATAATCTTGAGAGACATATTTCTCAAAAACAAGCGTACTATCAAGGAGACTCAAAGTAGAAAGCGATGAAACCGTAACATCCTTTTCTTCTAAACCTTGATATTTACTTTTAGTAAGATACCATGTTGAACCATTTTTTAACTGTAAATCTACGCGAGACCTATCTTCAATGCGCACTCCCCCTATAAGGGTTGAAGAATATGCTTGAACAAGAAGAGAAGAATCTTTTTCAGTTTTTATTAATAAGTCACCAGAGATTTTTGTATCGTCCAATAGTTCAAGGGTAGCTTTAGCCCCAAAACCATCAGTCCCAGTGCTATAAATGGCGATACCTTCTGGAACTGTAAAGTTTGTCTTTGATAACTGAACAAATGCCTTTCCTATAATGATATTTCTGCCTTGTAACAACATTTCATTAGTTGAATCAGCTATTTTAAACCCTTCCTCTGGTTCTAATCCATAAAAATACAGACCATGTACTCCTTTACCCTGCACAGAAACATTGGATTTGTTAATCTTAATATTTGTCTTCTTAAATTCATCCGATGAACTAAATGCTTTCCACAACAACTTTTCTTTATCATTCACATCAACCGAAGAATTTTTCACCAAAAAACCATGCATATCACTCAGTTCAATAGAACTATTACTCAATTGAACATTACTTCCTTGAGAGACATCGAAAGCTTCTGGTATTTTATCAAAACCTTCCTCATCGACGATAGTAGTTTTTTGTTTTCCTTTACCCTTAATGATAGTACTATCGAAATTATACCCTCCCCCATAAAATGATGAAAATCTACCTTTCCCATTAAATGTAACAGTACTGCCTGACATCCTAATCTTTGCACCAAGTCTACTCACAAACCCGATATCTTGCAGGTTGTCTGGCTCAATCTCAATCTTTACACGCACTAAAGCAATATCCGCTTCTTCACCCAATGCATACATAGCGTGAGAAGTTTCCGTAATTGATCCATCTGTCATGCTAATGACCGCATTTTCAGCATGAAGAGCACGTACATTCTTAAAATTTGAATTTTTTAGATTAAGACGCGCACCATATTTTGCATATGCACCATATGTCAATATTTGACCTGAATCATCGCCATAAACATTTATCTGAGATGCATCAACAACTGTACCTGCTTTTTCTACATATATAGCCTTAATAGGAGCAGAATCAGGAGCATGTTCTTGAGAACTTTTTAAATTATAAGTTTTATTTTCAAGTGTATGTTTTTTACCATCACTGCACGTATAAAAGCTCCCTGTTTCATCACAGGGAGCTGCAAAAGCATGAAAGCCAGCATTAATATTTACAACCCAAAAAAAAGAAAAAGCAACTGTTGTAAAAGTCAACCTATAATTTTTAAATATATTAACCATAACTCTTTTGCAAATCCTTCTCCCCCGCTTTATTTAAAAGTGAATGAGATCTGAAATAATGTTAAGTTAAACATATGAATAGTTTTAAGTATAACAAATAAATACTTGCTTTGCAATTCATAAAATACTCTATATTTATGTAAATGTTATTCTATATTTCAGAATATACATAAAAGCGTAGTGTAAACCGCATGAAAAATCATCTCTGAAAAACCAGTTTTACTAAGACGATGCTGATAGGTTAAATCTCCGTGCAATAAAAAATTTGAAGATAACTGAGCATTACCCCCCATTCCAGCTTCTAGAGAAGAACCACCCCCCCCTAATTGGAATTCATCTCCAAACTGTACACGTTGTTTTCCTCCAAAACTCATGGCAAGATGAAACTTGCCATTGAAAGAAACAACCAGAGCCTCTTCAGAAGCAGCAAGCGTCTTTCTTAAAGACCCGCCAACACGCATCACCCACAAATCAAGTTTTTCTATTTCAATATCAAAACCATCAATATCAAATGCCTGATCAAACCGCACATTTTGATAAACAACCTAAACCTGCGGCATCAAAAATAACCCCTTTATGTCCTGTCATAAATGACTTACCCGCAATCAATAAAGCACTCAAAGGTGTTCCCTTCAATGTTGTTGTCTTGCCTCTTGCTTGCGTGAGAACATTCCCTTTAAATAAACCATAGGAAAAAAGACCCTCTATATAAAAGCCTGTATCATACTGCATGCTGCCATATGTGTAATAGACCATTTATCAAATGTACTTTTTTGTTTTCTTCAACATCTTGAGGTTGTAGAGAATTTTTTCCATCATTCCCCATTATTCCAAAGCTTAAAGTGTGATGTGTATCCTCAATCGCATTGAGCAAGACACTTGCCTCTATAGCGTTATAATTCAAATTTCCACCATAACCATATTGAAACTCAGATAGGTCAGAAACATAACGATAACTTCCACCGTAACCTCGCACAAAAAGTGCAGGATTTTTTACCTTTTTCCCCTAAAGTCCCAGCAGCAATACGCAATGTTTCCAGCTGTTTATTGTGATTGTTCATATCCATCAAACCAACCTGAAACAAGCATGAGGCATCGATAGATATGCTGAAACTTGCGGAACAACAGCTTTAATGCCCTCTTCAGGATAAAGAACAGAAGCATCATGATCAGCTAAAACATTATTATGATGAGTATGAGTACTTAAAGAATGAGACACATCATTTTCCAACCGCATATGATGCAGATGAGAAAGTTTCTGAACATATTCAGCTTCAAGTCGGAAATCCCAAAAATCTCCATTATACTCAATATTTTTCTCTTTAACGGATCCATCCCCACCTTTACCTGTCTATGAGAAAAATTGGGACCATAAGCACGAACACTATATCGATAAGGCGCTCCTCTTAGAGCAACATAATCTGTTGTTAATTTAAAGGAATCATCCGCAGCCTTTCCATAAACCTGAACAATTGAAACACTGAGGCTGTCTTTTTTATCGTCTTTTTGCTTACCTTTGCTCTGGTTCTTTATTTTTTTTGAAGCCACTGTAACATCGACAATACGCACCTTACTTTTTCCATAAACATCACCATAGATAAGAAGTTTATCAGCTTTTATTCCCTTGCTTTTACCATTTGCAGTAAGATATGCATTAACATATAAGCGTGCGTCCTCTCCTACAACGTAAGCATGATCTAAACCATAATCATCATCCAATCTCCTAACACGAAGTGTCTGATAAAAATCATTTCTTGGTTTCTGAAAGAAAATAAAACTATCAATAAGCCTTACAAAGAAAATAGATGAACCTACACAATATGGAACTTTTTTATGATTATTTTCAAGCGCATTTTTATTTGCTCTTACAGTCCATAGAGATTGATTGAACAACTCAACACTACCATAAGAACCTTTCTCAACATGTGCTCCTCCTGCAAGAAAAGACGCATAGGCATCAAGAACGATAAATGAATTATTTTTGACATCTAATAACCGATCAGCAAAAAATACGCGAACCCCTCTGATGCCGTAATATAAGGATACCTCCTAGCATCGTTACTATAAATAGCCGTACCATCAAGAACATGAAGAGCAGTCTTTTTAAATCGAAATTCACCTAAACTTATAAGAAGCACTCCCTCTTGATATTCATGTTGAGAAGTACTTCCTCTAAAATGCAAACTATGAACCCTTTGTCCCTGAAGAATGATCTCTGAGTTTTCAAAAGAAACCAAAGACATAGAACTATCTCGAAACTCAAATCACCTTTCCTTAAAAACCGGTTTTGCACTTTCAATCGCTATGTCATGAACATCAGAAACCTGAATCTTACCTTCATCAAAGAAAAAAACCGCTCTGCTTCACACCAAACACAGATTGAGATAACTTGGCATTTCTACCACTTTTCTTTTCGCTATTTCCTATAATAGAACTCTTTTTAAAAGAAGTTTTATTGTCTTTTGACACAACCACTGCTGATGTAATCTTCTCAGATCTATTTAATTCTAAAATTCCACCAATTCCTGAAATGCCTTTTCCCCTTTACTTTTTTCCGGCTTAATAACTATGTTATGAGATTGTATTGTAAAAATAACACCTGTAGTCCTTCCTATCCAATCCACTCATATATAACTTATTACGACTTCCAAAAGTACAAGCAGCACCAACTGTATCACACGAATACGATTTAAAAAGAGAATTACATGAGGGTTTATAACCTTCTGCACTCACATCTATATTGTGCGCGAAGAAAAAATAGAGGTCGTAAGAAAACACACACATGGCGTTTTAATACTTTAATCATAATTTAGTCTAAACTTTCTTTATTTTATCTTCATAAAAAATCGAAAAGACACCTCTGGTTCATCTACTTATTATGTGCCGTCATAATAAGTTGTTTTGTATTATACATAAAGTCAAAAATCAGAAAATAACACTATAAAACCATGCTTTGTACTTATATTTTCCACAAAGGATATATTAAAGGAAAATACAATTAAAAGTGATAGCTTAATCCACCAGAAAAATGCGTTCCAGAAAATCCGGCATTCGTAAATTTATGCTGATAAATCAGGTCGCTATGAAAAATAATTTTTGGAGATAATTGCGAAAAAACACCAAATCCAGCTTCTAAAGAAGACCCAAAGGAACCAAGCTGGAAGGCATCTTTAAAATATACAAATTGTTTATCATCAAAACTACGAATGAAATGAAGCTTACCATAGAATGAAAGAACATGTGCATCTTTAGTAAATGTAAGTGTCTTCGTTAAATACCCACCAATACGCATCCCCCAATGATCTGGGCTTCGCATATCAATATTAAAATTATCAATATCACGAGTCTTATGAAACTGGAGATTTTGATAAACAAACTGAACTTGTGGTTCAAAAATAAAATATCGACTGCCGATCATAAACGTTTTACCAGCAGTTAAGGAAACACTCAGCGGCTTACCTCTCAATGTAGCTGTTTTACCTCGCTCAAGTGTGAGAACATTTCCATTAAACAAACCATAAGAAAAGAGACCATCCATATAAAGACCCGTATCATGCTGCATGCTTCCATATGCCGTGATTGTCCATTTATCAAATATACTTTCTTGACTTTGTTTAACCTTTCGAGGCTGCAAAGAAAGCTTGCCATAATTCCCCATAATCCCAAAAGATGTCGTACTGTATGCACTTTCGATTTTCTTGAGTAAAATATTTGCCTCTAGTGCATTATAATCAAGCTCACCGCCATAATCACCATATTTAAGTACAGATAAATTTGAAGTATAACGATGATGTCCACCGTAACCGCGTAAAAACAAAGCGGGATTTCCATCATTTTTCAATAACCGACCAGAAACAGTTCGCAGCGATTGCAACTGCTTGTTTTGATTACTGATATCCATCAATCCAGCATAAAATAAGGTATTTGGCACAAGAATATAAGTCAGAACCTGGGGAACAACGACTCTCACATTTGGCTCAAAATGAGAAGAAGGCTCAAAAACAGATGCCGGAACAGAAAAACTAGACGCAGGTGGTGCAACAACAGAAGGAGCGGGTGAAACATGCGGCGAAACAGGTGAACCAGATGCAACTGGAGTAACAACAGAAGGAGCGGGTGAAACATGCGGCGGAACAAGTGAACCAGATGCAACTGGAGTAACAACAGAAGGAGTGGGTGAAACATGCGGCGGAACAGGTGAACCAGATGCAGGTGGTGCAACTGGATTAGATTCAGCAATAGCGGGAATAACAGGTGCAAGAGAGGAAGGAGGATGGGGGATCTCAAGCACAAAAACATCAGATACATTAGGTGTGGTCGTAAGATGGAAATCCCGATCAGGAGAATCTACAGGAGAAGAAAGACTTGGCTCCTGAGGTTTTTGCTGAGAGTTAGAATCAATAGAACCATCCTCTCCTCCAGTAATATTAGGATGAATTTTAGGAAAAGAAGGAATATCATCAGAAGAAGGAGGGACAACCAAATCAAGAACGGGAAAAACTTTAGTGGGATCAAGAGAGGAAGAATCAACAAATTGACTTTCAAGGCGGAAATCCCAAAATGTTCCAGAGTTTTTAAGCACTCTTTGATTTGAATCTGCTGCCCCTAAAGTAGAGCCTGGACCATAACTCTTAAGATGATACTGATAGGGGGAGGCTTCAAGTGTGACATATCCCCCCTTTAACTGAAAAGAATCTTCAGCAGCTTGTCCATAAACCTGAATAATGGAAATCCCCTGATTATTACCACCATCTCCCGTCAATGCCCCTGAGCTTCCAGGAACACTATACACATGGACTGTCGTCTTTCCTTCAAGATCACCATTGATTAAAAGCCGGTCAGTTTTTTGCTCTTGCAGAGCTCCCCCTTTATCCAAATATGCATTAAGATAAAGAAGCGCATCGCCTTGTGCACGGTAAACAGTCCCCGATCCTTTTCCGATAAGAAGTGTCTGATAACCATCAGTCGTTTTGGATTTTAGTTCTTTAAAAATAAGAGAACTACCCATAAGATTGACCGATGAAATGAAGGAATAGTCCCCTAAATTAGAACCAGACGCATCAGAATTTTGCAATTTGTCATATTTTGGTCGCGATAAAATCCATTTTGAACCATTTTTTAACTCTATCTTAGCCGTAGAACTTCCATCAACATGTGCGCCTCCTACAAGGGTAGAAGCATCAGCCTCAATCTTTACATTGGAATGCTCAACAGCTTTCAGGAGTGAATCACCAGAAACTGTTGAATTTTGTAAGAGTTTAACAGAACTTTCAAATTCGCGGCTATAAATAGCCGTACTTTCTGGAGCCATAACGGTTGTCTTTGTCAAATAGACAGTCCCTTTTCCAGGCATAATTGTTTTTTTATCATTTAAGACAGCTTCCCAAAAAAAGCGCATGCCATTAAATGCATTCCCTCTCACAAAAACATTGGAATATTTGATATGAGCAGCATTATTATCATTTCCCTCCAAGGCAATACCATGCGCTCTAATGACATTAACGTTTCCCTTCTGGAAATTAAGAGAGCCTTTCCCCTGCAGCATACTAAAAGCAGAAGCTTCACGATGATTACCTGTATTTGTCCCCTGTTTTCCCCTCCCTGTAATAGAAACACCATCTAAATTAATTTCCCCATCTCCTCCTGTTTGGACACCAATACCACTGGTAAAATCAATTTTTCCTTCTTTCATATAAAGTTTTGCACCATTATGACTCAAAAGACCTATCGCATCAGAAGATGTCTTAATCTCTGTCTTGGTCAAAGAAACAAACGACCCTTTACCCGCAACACTGATCCCCATTCTGGTTGCTTTAATCACCCCATCCTGCATCTCAAAAGCCCCCTCCTCATTAACATCGCCCCCTATCGACACGTTATTTAACATAGAATCAAATAGAACAACGCCTCCCCCATTTGAGGACTTTACAGCTGTTGTCCAAGCGTTTGTTTCTGAATGTCCATGTGCATTCGAAACACCGTTAATGATTATAGCCTCTCCCTCAATAACTGTATCTTTCCCTGATGCCTCTATGGCAGCATCAGAACTTTCACCCGTAAGTTGATAAGTTTTCTTGGAAATTTCATGCGTTTTACCATCATTACAGCGATAAAATGAAGCACTTTCGTTACATGAATATTGCTTCTTCTCAGAAGAAATCTCACCCGCATCAGTATTGTATACAAAGAAAAAAATAACCGTTGTAAAATGACATAAAGAGAGATGATTTTTAAACATAATTTTCTACAAACTTTCTTCCCCTTCCCTAAAAACAAAAAAAACGCGTTCTGTTTAATAACTTTGGTTACACGTAATAATTTAAAATACGTTTTGTGTTTTATATATCGACCACATGTTTTATGTAAAGCCAGAATCTCAAAATATCACAATTTAAAATTGTATTATTTATAAATACGCGTAAAAATATAGATAGAAATAAAAATTCTACCCCAAAGCGATGATTTCAAGAGAATTTAATAAAAATAAACTCAAAGAAGAAAAACAGCATAAAAAGCGAAAACTGCAAACCAGAAAGCCTTATCTTGTTTCTAAAAAGGAACAAACTCGCTCATGCAAAAAAAAACATTTTTTTAAAAAGCTTATTTAAAAAGTTGCAAACAAATAATAAAAAGCCACAAGCTATGCTTGTGGCTTTTTAAACAACTTACCCCAAGATGATCACCTAAAAACGATAGCGCAATCCACCAGAAAAACTGATTCCAGAAAAACCACCTTTGCTTAACTTATGCTGATAAACCAAATCACCATGAAGCGCAAATTTTTGAGACAAGCGAGCATTAAGACCTAATCCAGCCTCTAGAGAAGAACCAAAAGCCCCTAATTGGAAAGAATCTTTAAAGCGCACAGCTCTTTCTTTGCCAAAATCATGGGCAAAATGAATCTTTCCATAGAAAGAAACATCACGATCTTTTTCAGGTGCAGTAAGAGTCTTCATCAAACGACCACCCACACGCACCATCAATTGATCAAGTTTATCCATCTCAATATTAAAATTATCAATATCGCGGGCCTCATTAAATTGAAGATGTTGATAAACAACCTGAACCTGTGGATCAAAAACAACACCTTCATATCCTGTGGCAATTTTCTGACCACCCATTAAGGAAACACTTAAAGGGTTACCCTTCAATGTTGCAGTCTTACCCCGTGCAGTTGTCAGAACATCTCCCTTAAACAGACCATAGGATAAAAGACCATCAACATAGAATCCTACATCATGCTGCATACTGCCATAGACTGTAGCAGTCCATTTATCAAATGTACTTTTTTGGCTTTGTGCAACATCTCGAGGCTGTAGAGAAAGCTTTCCATAAGACCCCATAACCCCAAAGGATATAGCACTGTCAACATTTTCAATTTTTTGTAGCAAAACACCTGTCTCTAGCGCATAGTACCCTAGATCTCCCCCATAACCATATTTAAGCGCAGATAAATCTGAGACATAACGATAACTTCCACCATAGCCACGCAAAAATGAAGCAGAATTTTCACGAATTTCCAACATTCCACTAGGATGAGTCCGTACTATCTCCAACTGCTTGTTTTGATTACTGATATCCATTAAACCAGCATGGAATAAACTATTTGGCAAAAGCAGATAAGTTGGTACCTGAGGAACAACAGATCTCACACCTCGTCCAGATGGGAAAACATTTTCAATCTTAGAAAGACTATCCGCAGAAGACACCGGAACAACATCACCAGAAGACACCGGAA
>NZ_JBHINK010000016.1:0-20700 GCF_042194905.1 Bartonella sp. CL63NXGY | reverse complement strand
CAACACCACCAGAAGACACCGGAACAACACCACCAGAAGACACCGGAACAACACCACCAGAAGACACCGGAACAACACCACCAGAAGACACCGGAACAACATCACCAGAAGACACCGGAACAACATCACCAGAAGATTCGGGAATAATATCCTCAACAGAAACATGTGCAGGAGGTGTACGTTTAGAAACCGTAAGAATGTCGTTATCATCAGCAGATGTTTGAACATATTCATTTTCTAAACGAAAATTCCAAAATTTCCCCCCATTCAAAGCAAATTTTTGTTTAACATGCTCATCCCCTCTAGTAGCACTTGGATCATAAGAACGAAGTACATATTTATAAGGCGCCCCCTCTAAGGCAACATACTGTCCATTCAATTGAAAAGAGTCAGGCAATGCATCTCCATAAACTTGAATAATTGAAACACTATGCGCTTTTTCGTTTTTTTCTTCTAAGCCTTCTGCAACCCCTTGTATATGGACTATAGTTCTTCCCTTAACGTCACCATGAATGAGAAGCCTATCCGTTACTTGATGACCACTTGTATCATTAGGATTTAAACGTGCATTCAAATGAATCCAAGCATCACCAAAAGCCTGATAAACAATACCTGTTCCTTTTCCAATATAAAGCGTCTGATAGGCATGAGCAGTGCCGGATTTCGGTTTTTCAAAAGTAATAGAACTATTAGAAAGACGTACCGATGAAATAAACGAAACACCTCTATAATTAGGATCTTCTAATTTTTTATGTCTTGGTTGCAATAAAGCCCACTGTGAATTATTTTTCAAGTCAAGGTCAACTGTAGAACTATTATCAACCTGAGTTTGACCGACAAGTGCAGAAGCATCAGCAACAACCTTTATAGAAGAGTTACGATCAGCCTTCAGCAACAAATCTCCAAAAAGCTTTGTTTCCTTTAAAGATATTTTAGACTTTCCAGATTGACTGCTATAAACAGCTATACTATCTGGAACTACAAAACGCGTCTTTTTCAAATTAATGAACGATGTTTTTCCCTCTGACAAACCCTCTAATGTTGCCTCATTTTCAAAGCGCATACCATAAAATGCATTACCTTTCACTGTAATATTGGAATCCCCAATATCAATCTGAGAACCTTTATTTCCCTGCAATAAAAGCCCATGAGCATCAGTAACATCAACAGCCCCTTTCATAAACTCAACATAACCATCTTTAAATATATGAAAAGCAGCATTATCATTCTGACGATCTGCATTCAGCCCTTGACCATCCTTGCCAGTACTACCTTTTCCGGTAATAGAGACACCCTCTAAAATAAAATATCCTTTTTCTCCTGCTTTAACCCCAACACTCCCTAAGCTAATTTTCGTATTCGTTAAATAAACTCCACTTTGAGATTTTCCTTCTGCAAAAGCCCCTACTTTGATTGCATCAATCGATCCACCGGATATTGTGAAGGAAGCACTATGAGCTTCTGCCCCTACTAAAACACCACTCAAAGTGAAATCGCTCAGAGAGGCTTCCGCCTTTTCTGATACCTTTAGTCCATATTTCCAAAAGTTCTTTTCCGAATTATTCTTTTCATCCCCAATACCCTTAACAGTTATATTCTTGCCACGAATAATTGTATTTTCCTTAGACACCTCCATGGCTCCATGAACACCATTAACATTTTTATCCGTCAAAGAATAAACTTTATTATTAATTTCATGATTTCCACCATCATCACACTGATAAAATACTGCATTCTGATCACATGAAGATTGCTTTTTTCCAGAGGAAACTTGAGCTGCAGCATTGTGTGCAAAAACATCAACATTGTGTGTCAAAAATAGGAGTGCCGTTGTACAAGTATATAAGGAGAAACGATTTTTAAATAGATTGACCATAATTACACCATAATTCTGCCCCATTATAGAGCAATACATAACGTTTAAAAACTTAACCAGAAAATTTAATACGTTTTGGTTTAAAGATGGAGAACCTATTAATATTTTTTGTGTTTTATGTAAATATGAAATTAAAAAATTACTCGAAAATACAATCTAAATCTGTTGCTTTTACAAATAATTTGCAAAATATAACTGAAAAACGACAGAAAAATCACCTTTAAAGTTGTTATTCAAAAACACCCTTAATCAGTTAACATGCATTAAAAACACCTACTTAACTGCTGTCTAATCACCCCCCAGAGCTGACATAATCAACATCCTCACGATAGATCTTATATTGAAACAATATGTACTTTGTAAGCAGACAAAACATATGCCAAAATTGAGAAACAAGAGTTTACATATGCATTTTTAGGCAATATTCATGGCAAGATAGCCTAATAAAGGGTAAGAACATGTAAAAATCAGTTCCGATTTTACTATCTCCTTTTAATTCAACTTTACAACAGTCGAAAGCATTCAGAGCCGTACTTTTAAAAAGTGAAGATGACACATGACTTCATCCTGTTATTTATCGAATTCCTTTGAAGAAAACATATTTTCCAAAACAATATATCATTGTGTTTCTCATTCACCAATTTTCTCAGATATATCTCATTATTTCCATCCCCATTTCACAACGACAGCGGATATAATATAAAGTTCATCAGATACAGCCCTCATTGCGCCTGAGTAGCATTTTTGTCTTTGCCAATTTCTAATATTGTAAATCCTCTCCTCTTAACATAATTCCCAAAATTATATTGACCCTTTCTTAAATGATTATCCACTTGCCAATCTTACATATAATAGACAAAGGAATGCTTTTTATGGATTCATCATAAGAGCATTGAAAATATTTCAGCGCCCTAAATTAAAAAATATCTTTATAAATCAAAATATTATAAATGATATAATAATCACTCTGAAATACGCGTTTTGAAACAATAACGTACAAACTCTTCAGACTTTTCAAAAAAAATGAAAGAAGTCCAACCTAAAAGCATATTAAAGATATGCAAAGTCACACTCTCGTAAAAATGCTATAACACAAGATGAATAGAGAATGAGAAAAGCCACAAGTACAACTTGTGGCTTTTTGAAAGATTAATCAAAAACAGGAACAACACTAGAAATGATAACGCAATCCACCTGAAAAACTCGTTCCAGAAAAACCAGCTTTCGTTAGTTTGTGCTGATAAACCAAATCGCCGTAAAGCGCAAATTTTTGAGACAATTGGGCATTAAAACCTAACCCAGTTTCTAATGAAGAACCAAAAGCACCTAGCTGAAAAGCATCTTTAAAATGCACAAATTGTTTTCCTTCAAAACCATGAGCAAGATGAAGCTTGCCATAGAAAGAAATAACTTGAGCCTCATCAGTAGCGACCAGCCTCTTTGTTAAACGCCCCCCAATACGCCCTATCCATTGATGAAGCTTTCCTAAATCAATATCAAAGCCGTCCACATCACGCACCTTATTAAATTGAAGATATTGATAAACAACCTGAACTTGAGGATCAAAAACAAAACCGTCCTCTCCTACCATAAATGTTTTACCAGCAGTCAATGAAGCACTTAAAGGATTTCCCTTTAATGTTGCCGTCTTGCCCCGTGCGGTTGTTAGAACATCACCCTTAAAAAACCCATAAGACACAAGACCATCAACGTAAAAACCCGCATCATGCTGCATACCACCATATGCTGTAACTGACCATTTATCAAATGTACTTTTTTGACTCTGCTCAACATTCAAAGGTTGCAAAGAAAATCTCTCGTAAGCCCCGATAATTCCAAAAGAAGTGGAACCATACGTATTTTCGATTGCTTTCAGCAAAACACCAGCCTCTAGTGCATTATAATCAAACTCGCCGCCATAACCATATTCAAACGCAGAAAGATTTGAAGTATAACGATGATTGCCGCCATAACCGCTCACAAAAAAGAAAGGATTTTCACGACTTTCTAATAAGCCCCCAGAAGCAATTCGCAAAGCTTCTAATCGCTTATTTTGATTGTTAACATTCATCAAACCAATATGACGTAAGGCATTAGGCAAAAGGAGATAAGTCGGAACCTGCGGAACAACAGCCTTAACGCCCGGCTTAGGATAAGGCTCCGGAGCTGGTTCTGGAGAAGGGACTGGACCTGGAATTGGGTCAGGATCTGGTTTAGGTTTAACATCAGAATCTATCGATCTACTTTCAAGGCGAAAATCCCAAAATTCTCCGTTCCCTTCAACTAATCTCTGATCCATGTTTGCTTTTCCAAACTCAGATTCTGGACCATAACTATAAAGCTTATACTGATAAGGTAATTTATCTAATGCTACATAACCACCTTCCAACTGAAAAGAATCTTGCTTTGCTTCTCCAGAAACCTGAATGATTGAAATACCTTCAGCATTCCCCCCCTTTCCCGTATATCCTCCTGGACTTCCTGCAACTCCATGCACTTGGAGCTTTGTTTTTCCCGAAACATCACCATGAATTAAAACACGATCAGTCTTTTGATGATCAAGAGCACCACCACTATTCAGGTATGTATTAAGAGAAATAGAGGCACCGCCCTGTGCTTTATAAACTTCACCCTTTCCCTTTCCCACACGAAGGGTTTGATAATCATCAACAGAAGAAGATTCGTGTCTTTTAAAATTAATAGAGCTCTCATCCATAAGACTCACGAGTGAAATAGAAGAATCATGTGCAGCCTCGTGTTGATCTTTTTGCAACGGTTGTTGTAAAATCCATTGAGAATGACCTCCTAAATAAAGCTCAGCATTAGAATTTTTATCAACGTGTGTGCGACCCTCAAGAGTAGAAGCATCCGCCAAAACTGTTATAGAAGCACCTTCCTCAGCTTTTAATAAAAAATTCCCTGAACGAAGAATGCTGTGTACCAACCCCACCGCACCAGAAATCATGTTTTTACCATAAAGAGCCGCATCGTCTAAAACAGAAAACTCTGTTTTATCCAAATTAACAACTTCTAATCGTGGTGGAACTTTTTCTTCCTCTGATGAAATTTCTTCTTTTTTATCCCCACCTTCACTCCATGGCTTCTCTCCCCGAAAATAGATACCATAAGATCCCTTACCCTTTACGGTAACAGAAGAGGATTTCATATTAACTTCAGTCACAGGAATCTTTGAATCAGAATCCTCATTTGATAAATCTTTAACTTCCTGAAGAGGAATAGAATTAACTTTATTTTCTAATAATATGCCATGGATACCCCCACCAGTACTAACAATAGTACCCTCTAAATTAACAGCCCCCCCTAAATCCATATGCACAACCGCACGATCCTTACCTTTATCACCCTTCCCAGTAATTTTAACATTCTCGAGATTTACTTTTCCACCTAACATCGAAGAAATCCCATGGCTGTTCATAAAATCAACTGATCCACCTGACATCCAAATTTCTGAATGATCATAACTTAAAAGACTTGCATTCCCATTAGCGGTCTCAATTTCTGTATCTTCTAAAAGAACAAACGATTTCTCTGCTGCATCAACACCCTCATGACTTGCCTTAATCTTTCCATTTTTTACCTCAATCACGCCATCACTCGCACGAAGGGCTATAACTGTATTTTTGATAATCGGATCTTTCAAAACAATCTTACCGTTCTCTAATACATGTACCCCCATTAGAAAAGTTTTATCAGCAACTTGACTACTAACCGTTACATCCTCTCCGCGAACTTCTGTACCTATTCCTTTCACCGTTATAGCAGTAGGATTTTCAGGATAATTGGAAGCGTTCTCATTCGTAATCTTATAAGATTTATTATCAATTTTAGGCTTCCCTTTAGACTCCCCGCAATTATCGCATATATAATACAACCCATTATAGTAATAAAACCAACGCTTTATACCTCTTTCATCAAAGCCTGCATCTTTAACAGAGTTATCTATATGACCATTATTCGATCCCTCCATTCCACTCAACCCACGATAATCACTTCCCCCACGAATACCCTCATCGTTATTGCCAACAGGAATCATATTAGGAGGATAATAATTCTGCCCACTCTCTCCACTAAGGGGAGGCTTATACGCATTACTCCCACTAAGATGAGGACCAGAAGTAACACTAATACCGTTAATCGGAGTAACAGTTATAACATAAGGTTTACCGACCTCCTCTGTAGCGGCATACACTTCTCTTCCATTTTGAAGCAAAGAGAGGATAGCGGTTGTACAAGCACATAAACATACATGATTTCTAAAAACTTTAATCATAGTTCCCTCGAAACTTTCCTTCCCCTCTCATTAAAAACAAAAGCACTTACAAAACACCCCATTGCACACCTCAAAAATACGAAAAGTGTAACAAAAGAACATGCCTCATGCTCATCTGAACTGTGCAATGAATTATCCCAATAAATTTGGCAAAAGCTCTACGCCAAAACCACCTATAAGAGAATAGTTACAAAACACACTTTATGAGTGTATAATGCATTCTGTATTTCGTGTAAAGAAAAAATAAAACCAGTGCGTGCAATTAATTAAAAACACAATCAAACCTTGTGAACTTTAAAAATTAATCCACAAGGAGATGAATGAAACAATGACTTAAATCAGTAGAAAACAAACGCTCAAAAACGAGCTTTAGAAAACATCAAATATTATATTAGATAATATCAATACAGTACCAAAAAGGATAACGTAACGCATACCGGTCTTCTGAACGCTTAAAAAACCGATAAAAGCAAAGCACTTTATCGCATCAGTAGCAGCATAAATTTTAAGAAAGTTCGATTTAGCGGAGAAAAGTGCTCTCATGCATAAAACAAACTATGTCTTTTTTGCTTAATAAAGAAGACGAGATTTTTTAAGAACAACACAAGTTGTTATAAAGAGAAAAGGCAGCACAATGTGCTGCCTTTTCTAATAAGGTACATAGTGTACCTTATATTAAAACTGATAACGTACTCCTCCGGAAAAACTTGTTCCCGAAAAACCAGCCTTATTAAGCTTATGTTGATAGAGAATATCAGCATGCAGAGAGAACTGTGGCAACAATTTGGCATTAAAACCTAATCCAGCCTCTAGAGAGGAACCAAAAGCTCCTAACTTGAAAGCATCATTGAAATGCACAGACTGTTTTCCTTCAAAACCATGAGCAAGATAAAGCTTACCATAGAAAGCAATAGCATTCACGCCTTCAGAACCTGTAGGAATCTTGGTTAAGCGTCCACCAACACGTGCTACCCACTGATTAAGGTTACCCATTTCAATATCAAAATTGTCAATATCACGAGCTTTATTAAACTGGAGATGTTGATACACAACCTGAACCTGCGGATCAAAGACAAAACCCTTATATCCTGTCGCAATTGTCTGACCACCAGCTAAAGAAATACTCAAAGGATTACCTTTTAATGTTGCTGTTTTACCCCGTGCAAGGGTGAGAACATCACCTTTGAACAGACCATAGGATAAAAGACCGTCGACATAGAAGCCAGCATTATGCTGCATGCTACCATATACCGTAGCAGTCCATTTATCAAATGCACTCTTCTGGCTTTGCTCAACATTCAAAGGCTGCAGAGAAAGTTTTCCATAAGTTCCCATAACACCAAAGGATATAGCACTGTCAGCATTTTCAATAGTTTGCAGCAGAACACCTGCCTCTACACCATTATAACTAAGATCGCCGTCGTAACCATATTCAAGTGCGGAAAGATCTGAAGCATAACGGTAACTTCCACCATAGCCGCGCAAGTATAAAGCGGGATTTTCACGAACCTCTACCATTCCTGTAGAAGTCATCCGCAACGTCTCCAATTGCTTATTTTGATTGCTAATATCCATCAAACCAGCGTGGAATACGCTATTAGGCAAGACAAGATAAGTTGGAACCTGTGGAACAACAGACCTTACAAATTGTTCAGGAAGGGCAGCAGATCCAACAGACTTAACATACTGATTTTCTAGACGGAAGTTCCAAAATTCTCCACCATCCTTAACAAATTTCTGCTGAACATGCTCCTGTTTCGAAGTCGCTTCTGGACCATAAGCACGAAGAGTATATTTGTAAGGTGAGTTTCTCAGTGCAACATAATTGCCATCGAGTTGGAAAGAGTCTTTCTTTGCTTGACCATAGACCTGAATAATTGAAACAGTGTGAGCAATCTTGGCATTAGCTTTACCATCTCCTACATTGCCCGCATCACCTCGTACATGTATTTTTGTTTTTCCAGAAACATCACCATGAATTACAAGCCGATCAGTGACTTGCTGATTATTCGGATCACGAGGATTTAAACGTGCATTGAGATGAATTGCAGCATTACCCTGTGCAGCATAAACTGTTCCTTTCCCATTTCCAATATGGAGAGTCTGATATTTTCCTTCAGATTCCGAAGAGGCAAAATCAATAGTACTATTTACAAGACTTACAGAAGAAACGCATGAATCCACACATCCTAAATCTGGAGTACCCAAATTCCTCTGTGCACTTCTTTTTAGAATCCACTCTGATTGATTAATTAAATCTAATTTTGCATAAGAACTTTTATCAACGCGAACATCGCCTTTAACAATAGAACTATCAACCAAAACCGATATATTGGAATCATTGTCAGCCTTCAACAACAAGTCACTAACAAGAGTTGTTTCATTTTCTACTGAAACATGACCACCAGAATTATTACCATAGATCGCTATACCACTTGCAACTTCAAAATCAGTCTTTTTCAACGAAACTGTCCCTGTTATGCCTACAAGCGTTTTTTCCTGTTTGGATACAGTACTCCGCTTAACAACAATTGCTTTCTCAGTTGCTAAATCCTCACTCCGATTTTGTTGACTCGCTTCTTTCTGTATTCCCCCATCAAAATATATACCATAGGTTCCATCACCTTCCACTGTAACAGTAGAAGACTCAATATTTACGTGATTCATAGTAGGACGAACGTCAGAGGATCTCCTTCTCCTAGAAGAACCCGTCTCAACAGCATCACCACTCTTCATAACCCACACAGCATGGGCATCAGTAACAACATTTCCGTTCTTAAAATCAACAGAAGCATTATCACTCACCAGAAAAGCTGCACGTCCAAATTTCTCTGTAGAATTCGACTTTCCTGCTTCCTTTTTCGCAGTAATGTTAACTTTGTTTAACTTAATGCTTCCCCCAGCTTCTGAGCGAACAGCCACTCCATTTTCCAAAGTAATAGCCCCAGAGTCCATAGACACCTTACCAGCCTGACTTACCAAACCAGCCACAGCCAAATCCCCCGTCACGTTAATTCTCGTATCCTTTAAATTAACAGATGATCCAGAACCCGCCAAAGCGCCCACATAACGCGCATTGACTGTTCCAGTGTTCATCGTAATCTTTCCGCCCCTTTGCGCTTCAAGACCAATTAGAGAAGATTGAATTGTTGAATTTTTTTCCAAAACGACTTCTGCGCTATCTTCTGCAAGAACAGCACTCATAGCCTTTAATTCAGTAAGATCAACATTGCTTTCATTATCACCCCCCCCCATAATTGTAGCATTCTCCAACTTAATAACTGTATTCTCATTCTGTGCATGCATAGAATGCTGAACTTTATCATTCCCTTTCAGTATAAGATTTTTTATTGTATGTGTCTTACCATCACCGCATGCATAAAGAGCTTTCTCCACAGCATTACTCTCTTCGCTATTGTTCTGTATATCATCACACGTAGAAGAAACATCACCATCACCAGAACGACCCAATACAAGAACACGCCCAACAGGTCCACTAGGTTTTACGCCAGATACAGAAGGTTCCGCCACACCACCACTATCTCCTCTTCCACGAGCGTCAGTGACAGTATTAGAAACACGAGGAACAACATATTGATTTTCTAAGCGAAAATCCCAAACACTTCTACTATTCGCATTTCCACTACTCGTAATTAATTTCTCATCAAAAGGTTGTATTTCCGAAGAAGAAATGGTTGGACCATAAGCACGAAGAACATACTTATAAGGCAACCCTTCTCGTGTAATATAACCACCGTCTAGCCTAAAAGAATCCGCCTCTGCTTGTCCAAAGACCTGAATAATTGAAATACTATGAGATTGCTTATCATCTTGTTGTGTTCCTTCTGAAGTATCTTTTACACGCACTATCGTTTTTCCAGCAACATCACCATGAATCAAAAGCCTGTCAGACATTTGATCACTATCCGAAGTATTAGGAACTAAACGCGCATTAAAGTAAATATAAGAATCTCCAGAAGCAGCGTAAACCGTGCCGTTCCCATCCCCAACGCGAAGTGTTTGATAACCTCCATCTCTATTTTCAGATCGTAAAAACGCAATAGCACTATCTTTGAGATCTATAGACGAAACACAAGAATCCATACAATCTGTATCCGAAGCTTCATTACTATACTTACTTTTTGCTAAATGCCATTCTGAATAATAAGATAAAAAAAGGTTTGCACTCGCGGTTTTATCAATGCGTGCAGAACCTACAATACTAGAATCATGAGCAAAAACCTTCAAACTAGAAGAACCTGTAGCACGCAATAATAGATCACCAGAAACTAATGTGTCTCCTCCTAAAGCAACAGAACCGCTCGAATCGTTACTATAAATGGCCACACCATCTGGAACCTTGAGAACAGAACGTCTTAAAAGAACCATATGCCTCCCATCTACTTCTGGTTCTTCCGAGAAAGATGCTTGGCTTTCTACAACACCTCCAGTAGCTACTGTAGCTCTAGTTGCTCCTGCAACATCACTACTTCTTCTAACTCTAGCACTTGATTCTTCTCCTTCTTCACTTTGATTATTCGTTTCTAAACTTCTTTTTTCGAATTCTGGTTCACTTTTACCAAAATATATACCATAAGAGCCTCTATCTTTTACTGTAATAACCGAATAATTGATAGCAGACCTAATGCTAGCATAGTCATCAGCAAAAGTATTCTCAACAAATTCAGTAAAACTATCGACCTTTCCAGGACCAGACCTTAAATTAATGACACCAAAGAGACCATTTTCAATACCGTAATTACTATTTATCCATAGAACAATAGCATTAGAACCGTTAAAGATTACACGATTAGAAGAAACAAAACCATCTTCCAATAAAAAAACAACACTAGGATCCAGTACACTAGAAGCAGCCTTTCCACTTAAAGTTCCTTCTGGAGATTCGTCATTGTTTCTCTCTTTTTCAGCAATATGAATTCTAACATCTTCTAGTTTAACAAATCCTTCGTCTTCCGCCAAAATCCCCACACCACCTTTTGCAAAAGTAATTGATCCAGATTTCATCGTTATTTGAGATCCACCAGAACTATGTAAACCAACTACATTCAGAGGTACTTTATCATTAACGACTTCCACATTAATATCTGTCCCCTCTAAAAAAATAGACGATTCAAAACTAGCTGTAGCACCCAAAAAAGTTTTTTTGATGCTTCCTCCCTTCATATGAATATTTCCTTTGTACCCAGCCTCAAGACCAGTAACAAAGTTCTCGATATTTGACTTCAGCAATTCAACCTTTGCACCTGCTAACGACAATACAGCACTCCCAAACCCCATAACAGCAGGTTGAGCACTAAAGCTTTTAGGATCTACACCAACGATAGATACACCTTCTACCTTTACACTTGTCGCCTTAGCAATATTTACAGTTTTGGATAAAGGTCCCCTTACAACGCCAGAACGCGAAGAGTCAACAACACTTACACGTCCGGAGGTATTCCCGTTTACAAGACCATTAACAGTTCTGGCAGCTCTGGCAGTTCTGGAACCTGCACTGACAGTTCTGGAACCTGCACCGGCAGTTCTGGAACCTGCACCTCCCGTTACAACGCTAGAACGCGAACCCTTCGCATTATCTATAACAAGACGACCCACTGCAAACACAGCATTATCACCGTATTTTTTTACACGAATCTTACCTCCTTTTATTGTATGTTCTCCACCGTCTACACATATAATGGATCCACGCTCTGACTCATCAGAACTATCTTCACACATATCTATACCGTCTTTAGGAAAAAGCGCAAAAAGAGGTATTCGTGAACCAGGAAGTTGTCTTATAGAAACGTACGCTCTAGGCAATGGACCCTTTGCTTCTGATCTAGGTTCAATGAGTACTTCTAAATATTCTAATGCTGAAGATAGTCCTGTAACTAGAGATTCAGGCGTTGGAACTATAGAAGAGATAGAAGAGGAGATAGAAGAGATTGAGTCAGCGACAGATGTTTTAACTGTATCCAATGCAACTGAAACTACCTTTTCAGCGATTGCATCAGAGACAGATGTTGTAATTGAACTAGGAACAAATGACGCAAATGGAGATAATACAGGCGAAGAGAATGAGAACCAACCATTCCCCATAGAAACATCTACACCTTGCAAAAAGAAGAAAGCACTTGTCGTCAGTGCGTACAAACGTGTACGCTTTTTAAATACATTGATCATATGTCAAACTTTCTAAATAATGTTGCAAAAACACTAGAATTAAGTGAAAATGAGGTAAGTGAACGATTTGTAACATATGTAAGTCAACTTTACAACATAGTGTTATTTATTTATGCTTCATTTTGTGCATAAAAATACCAAAGTTAAGTTTTTAATTGCAAACCCCTTGTAATATCAGATAAAAGGATAAAATCACGATGATAAAATATATGAAATGGATGACTTCTGTTTTACTGGTTGCCATCAGCTTTGCAACGGTTTTGTGGACTCATACGAGTATTGCAAATACCAGTACCCAGACAAATGTAACGATTGATCATGTTTCAGGCACGACTTCTGTTCCCGCTTCTCCGCAAAAGGTTGTTGTGTTTGATCTTGCTTCGCTAGATAATATGAATCGCCTTGGTATCCAAGCCGTTATTGGCCTTCCTGAAGGAAAAAAACCTTCCTATCTGCAACAATTTAATGATGAAAAATATGAAAGAATTGGAACCGTTTTTGAACCAGATTATGAAAAAATTGCCACTCTTCAACCCGATTTGATTATTATTTCCTCCAGAACTCAAGCAAAATATAAAGATTTATCCAAAATAGCTCCAACAATTGATCTAACCGTAGAAAACGAAAATTCTCTTGAAGATATTAAACGAAATGTGTCTATCCTTGGAAAAATTTTTGGCAAAACACAAGAAGCAGAACAGGAAATTGCAAAACTCAATGAAGCTTTTGCTGAAGTCCGTAAAAATACCCAAGGAAAAGGCACTGGGCTCATACTCATGACTTCTGGTGGAAAAATCAGTGCTTTCGGACCAAAATCACGTTTCGATATTTTTCACTCCGCTTTTGGAATTGCCCCTGCAACCGATAAACTTACCGTGCAAAAACATGGACAACTCATTTCTCCTGAATTCATTCTTGAAACCAATCCTGATTGGTTGTTAGTGATTGATCGCGATGCAGCCATTGGACGGGAAGGACAATCCGCAGCACAATTGCTCAACAATGAGCTTGTTCACCGCACAACAGCGAGCAAACAAAACCAAATTATTTATTTGGACTCTTGGAGCTGGTATCGTGCAAATGGTGGTTTAACGGCACTCATTGAAACCGCACAGCAGATCAATGAAGCCTTTACAAAGAGCAAATAAGCGTACAAAAGAGCTTGCTTGCTATATAAATAAAATTTAAAAGCAGAGGTTGTTTATTAAGCAGTCTTTGCTTTTTGTAGGTTTTGTTAGAAAATGATTTAACGTGAAGAATTACTGGATAACCATAACACTTCTAATTTTCCTGTCTATCCTCAGCATTTTTGTTGGTTATTCTGATGTCACACCTTCTGACCTATTCGCAGCCGATCCCCATGCGTGGCTTATCTTTTGGCAAACACGTCTTCCTCGTACCATTGCAATCCTTTTAGTAGGCGCAGCACTTGCACTTTCAGGTATGATTATGCAACTATTGACACGCAATCGCTTTGTCGAGCCATCAACCACTGGAACCATTGAATCTGCTTCCCTTGGCATTCTTTTTATTATGATTTTTTTACCCGATATTCCTGTTTTAGGAAAAATGGTCGTTGCGACAATTTTTGCCATGGCAGGCACTTTACTTTTTATGTTTTTATTGCGACGCATTCCTCTAAAATCTGCTCTCATTGTACCCCTTACAGGGATTATGCTAAGCTATATTATTGGCTCTTTAACCAATGCCATTGCAGATTATGAAATGTTACTCCCTTCTCTTCAAGCTTACTTATTTGGCAGTTTTTCGATGGTTCTTGAAGGAAAATATGAGCTCTTATGGTTATCCCTTCCCCTTTGTATTCTAGCCTATTGTACTGCTGATCGCTTTACGGTTGCAAGTTTGGGAGAAGATTTAACCAACAACCTTGGATTGAATTATCGTGTTGTCATGTTTTTTGGTCTTTTTATTGTCGCCTCAATCACTGCTGTTGTTGTCTGTACCATTGGCCGTATTCCTTTTGTTGGATTGATTATTCCAAATATTGTTTCAAGTTTCATGGGAGATAATATGCGCTATACCGCTCCTTGGGTGGCCATCAGCGGTGCAGGATTGGTCTTGATTTGTGATCTTTTAGGACGAATAATTCATCCCTCTCTTGAAATTCCCATCAGCACCATAATGGGTGTAATCGGTAGTTTTATTTTTATGATACTGCTTTTACGCTGGAGAAAGCGTCTTGGATAAAAGAAGAAAAACAATATGTGTACTAACAACACTTATCATCATAGCATGTACTATCATTAGTCTTTACATGACATGGAATATCAATGTTTATACATGGAAATTTCGTCTTACAAAACTTTCCTCTCTGCTTCTTATTGCCTACGCAATAAGCGTTTCTACGGTTTTATTTCAAACAATCGTTAATAACCGTCTTCTTACCCCTTCAATTATGGGATTTGATCAGCTTTATATTTTAATAAAGACTGCCCTAATGTATTTTGTAGGCTCTCTTTCTTTACCCTTTTTGAATGAAGAAGGACAGCTTGTTCTTGAAGCCCTCATTCTTATTCTTTTTTCAATAAGCCTTTTTCGCTGGCTCTTTTCAGGAAGCCTAAAAGGGCTTCATTTGACGCTTTTAATCGGTGTTGTTTTAGGCGGCTTTTTTTTCAGTTTACGGATGTTTATGCAATTGCAACTCAATCCAGACCAAATGATGAATTTAACGGATATTATGTTTGCAAATTTTAATAAATTCAATACACCATTAATAAGCTTTGCCACAATCATTGTCTTCATTGTGAGTCTGATTGGATGGCATTCCCGTCATCTTCTTGATATTTTGGCTTTGGGACGTGAAAATGCCCTCAATCTTGGCGTTAATTACCACAAAAGTGCGACAGCTGTCCTTATTTTTGTTTCCATTCTCGTATCCATTTCCACCGCATTAGTAGGCCCCGTCACCTTTTTTGGACTGTTAGTTGCCAACCTTTCCTATGAACTTTCTCCTCAAGCAAAACACAGTGTTGTTGTGCCGATTGCAATATTGTTAGCGATTATTTGTTTGGTGGGGGGACAATTTATTTTAGAACAAATTTTTCATATGGCAGGGCGTTTAAGTTTTATCATTGAGTTTTGTGGGGGTATTGTTTTCTTAATGTTACTGATGAAGGGAAAACTAAAATGATTGAGATCAATCATCTTTCCAAGGCTTACGGAGCACGATTGATTATCGATAATTTATGCCTTCATCTTCCAAAAGGGGGGATTATTTCTCTCATTGGGCCCAATGGTTCCGGAAAATCAACTCTTTTAATGCTGATAAGACGTCTTTTGCCACACCATAATGGTACAATTCATATCGACGGCTTTGATATTGATAAAATGCCCCACGATATTTTGGCTCAAAAACTCTCAATTCTGCGTCAAGAAAATCCTTTGTCTTTTCGCTTAACCGTGTACGATTTAGTAAGTTTCGGACGCTATCCTTATTCAAAAGGCTGGTATACACATGAAGATAAACAATTTATCGACAGTGCGCTACGCTATCTCGGCTTACAAGATTTAAAAGACCGTTTTTTAGATGAGCTTTCTGGCGGTCAGCGTCAACGCGCTTTTATAGCCATGGTTATCTGCCAAGACACTGATTATCTTCTTTTAGATGAACCATTAAACAATCTGGATATGAAACATGCCGTTTCTATGATGAAGCAGTTACGCCGCACAGCTGATGAACTGAAAAAAACCATTCTTATTGTTATGCACGATATTAATTTTGCCTCATCTTACTCAGATATGATTGTTGCATTGAAAAATGGGAAAGCGGCCTATTGTGGGACTCCAAAAGAAATTATGCAACCAAAAATTCTTAAAGACATTTATGATGTCGATATTCAAATCAAAACAATTAATGACATCCCTATCGCTCTTTATTATCGATAATCATAAAGATTTTTTGCGCTTGCATGCACTATAGAATCTGCTAGGGATAGTAAAATTGGCTTATTGGGGAATAGTTTAATGGTAGAACAGCGGACTTTGACTTCGTCAATCTTGGTTCGAATCCAAGTTCCCCAGCCAGTATTTAATGCCAGCCAGTATTTAATGATTGTAGCTTGTCATCGGGTTTTGTATAATTTGAAAGCAGGTTTTGCATCAATTTATTTTTTTCAAAGGATCTTCAAAAACGTTCACGGGTTATTTAAAATCCCTTTAATGCATATTTTTCTCTTCCTCTAAAAATTGCAATTTGAGATGATAAGCTCTTGAGCCGGTGCGGATTCTTTGAACCACATGTATAAGATTATGTGCCAACCTCTTTTATCTTAAATTGGCTAAAGATTTTTCGGATCTGAGGCACATCATTGACTTTCCCTTTAATTGCACAAGCAAAGCAAACATCGTCTGGTAATCCTCTCGCAAATAAATCCTTTCCATAGTAATACACGTATATCTGGCTATGTTTATGGGAACGCCTTATCTAATAGCTATAAACCTATCTAAAGAGAATTCAAAAAAGAAAGCCGTGCCAAATGATATGACGCGGCTTTCAGATATTGATTATAAGATTCGAATGAATCATCCACAATGGAGTAATGAATGCATATATACAAAACGTATATATTGCAAGTGCTCTATTAGAAATATGAAAACTTATCAAAAGAAACGTAAATGATAGCTATGATTTTGATATCATTCATTAGCATTATAGAGCCTATAAAAGCTTAGTAACTTTATCAATCCAATCAAAAGAAAATGCATCTTAAATGAATGTCTTCTCAATAAGGCTTTCATAAGTATCTTTTCATTTTGCACTCAAATGTAACTTCTTTGCAAATTAACCAGCTCAAATTTGAGTTGGCAAAATCAACCAATCCAATTTTGGAGGCATTATCTTTAGAATAGAGCCATCTTTAAACATTATAGCTTTTGACTCAAAATTGAATAAAATCCCATGCCTTAGATGTTACAATGGTTTTGAATTTTGCTGCCTCATCTTTTTTTCAATAGGTGCCCCCCAATTTGGGGGGAGCTCATTTGGTTTCGTATTTTTAAACTGTAACTTTTAAAACGTTTTTTGCTCGCTTGCTTGCGTTATATCATTAAAAGGTTTTCAGTTTCATAAGACATAACATTGTGATTTTCATTCTATATTGTGATGATAGTATCTATATAATGCCTGCCTATCATTTACTAACTTTTTAGAAAGCGTTTTTAAAAACGATCTTGTCTTTAAATTCTTTTATGCAATCTTTATGAACTCAATCCATAAGCTTATGATAGTTTCAAACGATTATTCCTTTTAAGGTTGCACTCAAATAAAGAGCAAAACACATCCCATTCTTAAATGTATACAATTTATGTTATCGATAATTCCAAACGACTGAAATTTAAAACAATGTGATTTGTGCTGTGATAAAAACGTATCATAAAATTTATGACCTGTTATGAATGATAACCGCTTTTCATTTCATTTGAATGCACCCATGCGTTATAATATTTACATCATGATTTGCTTTTTATGGTCTATTCATCCATGGCAATCTTATATAAAAATGATCAATTCAAACATGCATAAAAGTATGGATTCTTAAGTGGGTTTATACAAAATAACTGCACTTAATGTATTGATTTTATTAGTTTTTATGTACAGTACCTTTTTAACTTCATAAAGATATCAATTTCCTTGTAAAGAATATTCCTCCCATTCCAACAAAAGACTCCACATAAGGCGATGAGGGATAGCTTCTATGATTTACAGGTACTGATCACTGGCCATGCAATAACGCCGACTGATGTCCAAGCCAATGAGGCCGCCTGTGGGAACAGGCAAGTTGTGGGGCTGAATATAATGGAACAGCACCGAACGGATAAGCCACGCGTCGTAAGTAAGCCTCTTAGCGTGCATAGCTTATAGGTTTTGGAAACAGACAATTATTATAATTCAGGTATTATAATTCAGACGATTAAACATCGGATCTCAGGCTTTTAAATCCAGTGGACAAACACGAATAATGTGTCCGTCTGGATCTTTGATTAGGAAGGTACGTCCAAATACATCAGTATACGGTTCCTTCAAAACATTTATCTCAACAGTGGTTGCTCTTTCCATTCCGCATAGAGCTTATCTACATCCTCTCCCTTAGGCAACATAATGCCGATTTCTGAAAAACGAGGTGCATTTTCCTCAGGCGTATCGCCCCCAGATCAGAGAGCAAAGAGTGCATCCCCCGAAAAAGCAAATGCAACATAGCGTGGCAAAGTAAACACAGGTTCTTTCTTGAAGATGAATTTGTAAAAAGCGGTAGAATATTCTACATTTGAGACATATACCAACTGTAGGTTTGGGGGAACAGGATAAGTGGAAATATTACTCATTAATTCTCCATGATTTAGTAGCTGTCTTTTAACAAAGTATGCCTATATAGAGAATATTTCAACAAGAGTTTGTGATGCTTCCGTTCACGGTGTGCTCTATTTATATGTGTTTATTCGCTTATTGCTATATGCTAAAACATTGAGACCGCCACTACTGGGATTATAATGATATCCCTATCGCTCTTTATTATTGATAATCTAAAGATTTTTTGCACTTGCCTACACTATAGAATCTGCTAGAAATGGTAAAATTGGCTTATTGGGGAATAGTTTAATGGTAGAACAGCGGACTCTGACTCCGTCAATCTTGGTTCGAATCCAAGTTCCCCAGCCAGTTGTATGTATGTAGCTTGCTGTAGCTTGCCAGCAGGTTTTGTATGTAGCTTGCCAGCGGGTTTTGTATATTTTGACACTAGGTTTTGTACCAATTTATTTTTTTTAAAGAGTTTTAAAGATGTTCTCAAAGGATCTTCAAATGCCTTTCAAAGGGTATTTAAAGCTCTCTTTAACGCATTTTTCTGCTCCTATTTTTCCAAATCACTAAAGCGTGTAAAATCGGATTGAAAGGCAAGGGAAACGATTCCTGTCGGACCATGGCGTTGTTTTGCTATAATAACTGTAGCTTGCCAGCAGGTTTTGTATATTTTGACACTAGGTTTTGTACCAATTTATTTTTTTCAAAGAGTTTTTAAGGTGTTCTCAAAGGGTCTTCAAAGACCTTTCAAAGATCATTTAAAGCCTCTTTTTCTTTTCTGCTCAAAATCGCAATTTTTGATGATCAATCATTGAGTTGGAATCGTATTATTTGAGAAGCAGCGTATATAAGATGGTATGACTTCTTTTAGCATAAATTGACTGATGATTTTTCTGTATCCTAAGCACATTATTCAGGACATTATTAAATAAGAGAAGCGTTTAAGGAATTCGGTCAACTTGACCAAATTGCTCTTCAGTATGCAATTGTGCAATGTTTGCACCATTGCTCCTTTGAGGAATTGGGTAAACAATACCCTATTGCTGTACTCATGCAATTGGTGCAAGTTGCACCTATTCCTCATCACGACCGATCAAAGGGTCAAGTTGTCCCTTTGATTTTCTGTCACTCAGAGGTTTCCTTTTCTCCTGCCTCTTTTCCCTTGTTTGGTGCCTCGAGTGTGATTTCTGTGGTGTATCCGCTTTGTTTTTCATAGCGGTGGGTGACGGTCGCGGCTTTCCATGGACCATTGATTTGCCCACGAAACCCTTGAAGGATGAGAGGTTGATCCGCCATGATTTCAGGGCGTCCCTCAAGGGTCAAAGAACCACTGCCTACAGCACGACACAACCTGTCCGACTCGGAAGCAGCAGCAGCTCGTGCTTCCTCCTCACAAGTGTAACAAGTCCGCAAACGCCGCACGGGACCGCTAAACCCTGTCTGATGTTTGACTTGGCATTGCTGCCCTTTTGAGCGATCAAAATAAGAAGCTTCAATGGTGCCATATTGCGTACGTGGCTCTAGGGTAAATTCCCAGTTGGAACAGTCGTGCTTATGGATGTCGAGTGCTGGTAAATTATCTCCGCTTAAAAACAAAAACTTATTGTCCTTGATCAAAAAACGTGCCTGCATGCGGTCAGCAAGGCGGGTTAAAAAATCAACAGCCGATTGATCTGTACGAATCACATAAGGCAAAGTTTGTTTGCTAAACTGAGGACTGATCTTTGCTTGATAGCCATGGCGTTTGGCAAGTGTCTCAACAATCTCTCCAACAGTTTTGTGATCAAAATGTTCACTCACCTGTTCTTTGAGCTCTTTGCGCATGGAGGCGCTTTTGCCACAAAGGCGCAAGATTTCTCCATCACTGCCACCACAACTTACAACCGATTCGACAACAAAACACCCCATAAATGCACTGATGCTGTTCTCATAGCCAAAGATCACCTGTAGCGCACTGTTGCTTGAGGGAACCTCTAAATCATTGCCACTATCGTCAAACTCTGCTTCAAATGTATCGGCTTCATTACCGGC
>NZ_JBHINK010000121.1:326-639 GCF_042194905.1 Bartonella sp. CL63NXGY | reverse complement strand
AAGGATTATCTTCATGGGAAAGTGGCAAGCCACCTAACTGTTTGTCACCACCAATATCCATTGTCCGCACCACGACCTTCTGTTCATGAACAGAAGTCAAAAACTTTTTATAAGCATGCAGTTGTTCATCTTCAGTGGGTAATTGCGGAGCATCCACGTATAAGAACTCACTCCGCAACAGACCAATTCCTTCCGCCCCACTTTGTTGATAATCCGTTAGATCAGCTGGCGTACCAACATTTGCGACTACGCGGAAATGACGACCATCAGTTGAAACGGTCTCTTCATTTTTCAAAGCTCCCCAGGCAGCTTG
>NZ_JBHINK010000121.1:0-299 GCF_042194905.1 Bartonella sp. CL63NXGY | reverse complement strand
CGTTGATAGTGATCCACTTCGCCATCCGTGGGACGCACGATGACTTTGCCGTGAATTCCATCAACAATCACCAAATCCCCATCTTGAATTTGCTGAGTGGCTAGTTCAGTTCCAACCACCGCTGGCAAAGACAAGGTTTTGGACATAATTGTGAAATGAGAGGTCCGACCACCCTCATTAGTGACTAAGCCAGCAACAAAGCGGCGATCAAATTGCGCCATGTCGGTCGGGGTAATGTTTTTTGCCACAAAAATAGCCCGATGATTAATACTCGAAGGATCGGGTAACTTAACTCCTTT
>NZ_JBHINK010000120.1:0-641 GCF_042194905.1 Bartonella sp. CL63NXGY | reverse complement strand
ACAAAAGAGCCAGACCGGTTTCAATGCCCTCACAAATGACCAGATGTTTGGGATTGCCTTGACTTAAATGCACCCCACCACCTGTTACAGATCCCAACATGGCTTTTGCTGGTTTTTGGTCTGTTTTGCAGCCATTGGCTTGTAAAAAGGTTCTATGAATGGCAAAGGAGCCAGCACCCTTAA
Organism: Bartonella sp. CL63NXGY; assembly: GCF_042194905.1. Taxonomy (NCBI): domain Bacteria; kingdom Pseudomonadati; phylum Pseudomonadota; class Alphaproteobacteria; order Hyphomicrobiales; family Bartonellaceae; genus Bartonella; species Bartonella sp. CL63NXGY. Next base: position 458 of record NZ_JBHINK010000120.1, on the reverse strand, counting down.
CAAGAGCAATCAACGCGGGCAATGTACCCCCAGAGGGGTGCGAACATTTGTCGTAAAAGCGTAAATCAGCAGGCAAATCACATGTAATACCCCGCATACGTAAATAGGTTTCTGCTAAAGTATTTTTGATTGGTTGGCTTTGTTGCCAAATTGCTTGTGCTCTCTCTGCTTTCTGTTTTGCTCGTTTGAGATCAGCACAAAACTGTTTTGAGAACGAAAGCGTATGATCATAAGCTTTATCAAAAAAGGCTTGTTTTCCAAGCAAGCCAATTCTAATGAGCGCTTGTATGATCTCTCTAAAAGAGCAACCAGCATAACAATAGAGTAAAAGACGCCCATCATGTCCATTGGCAAGGGATAAGCTAGGCAGCCTATCATCATGAGCAGGGCAACGGGCTATTCCATAACGCCCATGCCAAGTACCACGCAAGGCACGTGTGATACCCCGCGCATTCTTA
>NZ_JBHINK010000119.1:0-641 GCF_042194905.1 Bartonella sp. CL63NXGY | reverse complement strand
GCTAATCAAGTATTTTAAAAAGGGAAAGTTCCCGGTTGATAAGCTGATGAAGTTTTATTCCTTTAACCAGCTCGACCAGGCTTTTGCCGACTTCACTAGCGGCAAGGTCATTAAGCCTGTCATTACATTTGAATAAAGATTTTGGGCTTTAATTAAATCGCACCTGTGTGACAATTTTTTGTTACACGGGCTTTTTTGTATGGGAAAGCTAGCCGCCAATATACAGTTTCCTTTGAAATAAAGTTGTAATTACAACTAATAATCACTATAATTGTAAATACAACTATTTTAAGGAGCCATAAAATGTATTTCTTTATCTCGCTAAAGCAAATTGCAATTATGTTTATTCTGATGGGGATTGGCTTTTTATGCCGGTATACAAATTTGATGCATGATCAGACAAATAAGGAATTGACAAAGATCCTTTTATACGTTGTATCGCCCTGTATCATCATTAATTCCTTTCTTCAACCAGCCACGGCCACGCTTTTAACGGGGTTCTTTGGGGCATCGTCGCGACAACCGTTGTTTTTGCTAGTTCAATCATTGTAGCAAAATTGCTCTTTAGCTTGACGGTGTTCAAGAAAAATCCGCAGGTAAATGCAATGAAATTTGCGGCCACGTATAGTAATGGTGGCTTT
>NZ_JBHINK010000118.1:402-644 GCF_042194905.1 Bartonella sp. CL63NXGY | reverse complement strand
ATGCTGCACAACCAGCACGGTTGGCATTAACCCAAGCAGTTTCCAATGTTTTGAAGTCTGCACTAGCATTGTTGGATGTTCAAGCCCCAGATGAAATGTAATTAAATACTGGTCGTCAATTGACCTGATTACTTAATAGAATCCTAGTGTTGAGTTTGTTCAGCACTAGGATTTTTTGTTAGCGTCGAGAGTAGTGCTAACAGACTAGCGATGTCCCTTAATTTATTATTAAGCTTATAGCT
>NZ_JBHINK010000118.1:0-312 GCF_042194905.1 Bartonella sp. CL63NXGY | reverse complement strand
GAAGAGCGAGAATCACGTACAGAACAATCAACATGGCAAGACCGCTTCAAGAAATGGCTGAAACACTTGTGGGCTCAATTCCAACAGGGCTTTAAGTATTTCTGGCATCGTTATCAATTAACACGCTGGGTCATTGTTGTCTTTTTAAGTCTCTTTTTAGTTGCTTCAACTTATTTGACTTTTGTGGCTAAAACAGCTGACGTGAAGAACCTAGAAAATCGTTTGCAACGGCCGACGATGATTTATGATCGGAAGAATCAATGAGAGGGTAGTTTGTATTGAGAAAAGGGCACATATGTAAAACTAGACCAC
>NZ_JBHINK010000117.1:0-646 GCF_042194905.1 Bartonella sp. CL63NXGY | reverse complement strand
CCAGTAAATGCACTACCAACATTATTAAAAGAACTGTCTGTTATATTACCAGCTGCATCAACCTTCGATAACTTGTAGGTTGGTCCTGTAAACGTACTGCCAACAAATTTTGCATCACCACCAAAAAACTTGGCTAAATCCTGAGAAATCGTGTTGATCTGTCCACCCGTAATCGCATCATGTGAACTCTCACCAATGACACCATCTTTGACATTATGAAGCGCAACTGGTCCTGCATCCTTACCTTTACCTAAAGTCACACTGCTATAATCAGTTTTACCATCTGCCTGTTTATCGTAGAGAACCACTGCTGAATCATCAGACTGAAGGCTGCTGGAAAGATCCTTCAGACTTGCATCAAGCTGCGCTTTATTGACTGCCTCGTCTCCATTTTGCGCTGCCTTAACACCAGAAAGAATTCGAGCATCACCATCACGATTTAAAATATTGATTTTATTGCCGCCTCTTTCCGCACCAATAGTAATAAGACCCATCCTATCCTGCTTAACAAGGCTATCACTCACTACATTCGTAATCTCTTTGCTGATCTCATTTTTTACATTCGTAACAGAATTACCAACTCCAGCCAAAGCATCCGCCACATTGCCATAGTCTATCTCTTCAGATTTACCATCATCCTTAACTG
>NZ_JBHINK010000116.1:0-647 GCF_042194905.1 Bartonella sp. CL63NXGY | reverse complement strand
AAACAGGAGGCGGAACAGAAGGATCAGACGCAGACGACACAGCAACAGAAGAAGGGCGTAAAACAGGAGGCGGAACAGAAGGATCAGACGCAGACGACACAGCAACAGAAGGAGGGCGTGAAACAGGAGGCGGAACAGAAGGATCAGACGCAGACGACACAGCAACAGAAGAAGTGGGGGAAACAGATGTCGGTACAACTGGATGAGATTTAGGAGTACTGGGTCTAACAGGTGCAAGAGAGGGAGGAGGAGAAACAGGAGAAGGATTTGGAACAACCAACATAAAAACATCGGAAGCATCAGATAAGGTCTTAAGATGGGGATCCCTATCAGGAGAAGAAAGACTTGGCTCTTGAGGTTTCTGCTGAGAATTAGGATCGATAACCTCCTCTTCACCTCCAGTCATATGAGGATGATTTTTAGGAAAAGCAGGAACCTCATCAGAAACAGGAGGAACAACAGCATCAAGAACAGGAAAAATTTCAGTGGGATCAAGAGAGGAAGAATCAACCATTTTACTTTCAAGGCGAAAATCCCAAAATGTTCCAGCGTTTTTAAGCACTCTTTGATTGGAATCTGCTTCTCCTAAAGTAGAGCTTGGACCATAACTCTTAAGATGATACTGATAAGGGGAATCTTCGAGTGCG
>NZ_JBHINK010000115.1:326-652 GCF_042194905.1 Bartonella sp. CL63NXGY | reverse complement strand
GAGAAAAAGGTTTTGATGGAACGTGGGTGTTGAATGGTGTTAATCCTGAGCTAGATGGTAAGGGAGACCTGCTTAATACTGATATGGGAACTATCAGTTTACAGGTTGGTAATAATGACTTTCAGATTGATAACTTCAGCGGAACGGTAAACTTTGATTATGCGATGTGGTGGTTATCATGAACAAAAATGCAGTATACATTAAGAGACATGATAGTAAAGTCGCATATCGGGTTAACTATGCTGATCTTTTAGATTTGGAAGTAAATTACCAACTTAACAGTGCTTATGAAATCTCATTTACGTTAACGTACGTGACCACGTACA
>NZ_JBHINK010000115.1:0-284 GCF_042194905.1 Bartonella sp. CL63NXGY | reverse complement strand
GTACTTTGACGGTGAGCTTTATAACATTCAACAGACTGATACCACGATTGACAACAAAGGATTACTTCAACTCAAAGTAACTGCCAACCATTCATTGGTAGATAAAATGAAAAATTGTCGAGTAGATAAAACCTACCCGACAGAAGATAATCCTGAGTCGTCAGGCGGTACATCTACAGCTACGGACACTGATAAGGATAAGCAACCAGGCGTAACTACTAAGCGAACGGGAGAAAAGCAAACCTACTCACTCAAACATCGCTTAGACAAGTTCTTTAATGGTA
>NZ_JBHINK010000114.1:329-652 GCF_042194905.1 Bartonella sp. CL63NXGY | reverse complement strand
GCCTTGATCATCTTGGCTTCACTTTGGCGGATCACAGCCCGATTGTTTAATTCGTTCACACCACTCTTGTCAGCGGGGTCAAAATCTTGAATGGAAACCATGATGGAATTGTTATAAACCTTTTCGACAATTCCTGTAAAATCATGATCCATTGGGCCGAATTTCTTTCCTTGAACCAAATCACCAATTTCAAAATCTGCCATTGATTTGCACCTCATCGTTATCTGAACTTATTGATAGATCACAATATGGTACCCTACTCTTTTTCAGCACTGATTTCAAGTCAAAAGACGTCGCCGAGCGGCCGAGAGAGTGATAAAATC
>NZ_JBHINK010000114.1:0-280 GCF_042194905.1 Bartonella sp. CL63NXGY | reverse complement strand
TTCTTTTAGCTACATTACTCATCATTGTTGCTTCCATCGGTGGTATTCATGCCAAGATGGAAAAACACGTTGCCGACTGGCTCGGTGTAAACCGGTTATTAATCTTGATTCTCTTGATCGTCATTATTGTTCAAACTGTGACTAGCTTTCCTCAAATGTTAATTTGGCACATTCTATGGATTTTCTTTATTGCCATTTTATATAGTTTAATGGAAGTTGTTTTTCGAGAAAAAATGGAAACCTTTGGCAATCCTCGTCATGCGCATCTCCTGATAGCTGG
>NZ_JBHINK010000113.1:0-652 GCF_042194905.1 Bartonella sp. CL63NXGY | reverse complement strand
AATTCAACCGATGCGGTAAATGGTTCACAACTTTTTGTTACTAATCAGAATGTTACCACTGTTACGAATAATCTAGCAAAAATTTCTCAAAATACATCTCAATATTTTGGTGGTGGTGCAGATGTATCTAACGGTAAGGCTCCCACTTACACTATTCAGGGTAAGCCACATAATGGTTTTGAATCTACTTTTAATGCTGTTGATGCTTCTATCACGAATATTCAAAATCAGATTACAAATGCGACAAAAAACAGCCTCGTTAAACAAGAAGAGAATGAAGGTACTATCACCATAGGTAAGGCAACAGGTGGTATAGAAATCAATGTTGCAAACGAATCTGGTGATGCTCGTACAATTTCCGGTGTAAAAGCTGCAGAGTGGAGTGATGAAGCTGTTAACAAAGCCCAGCTTGATAAAAGTATAGAGATGATTTCTAATGATATTAATCTCACAAGAGCTGCTGCAGTTCTCTACGATAAAGAAAATGGTGCCATTAATTATGGTAGCGTAACTTTAGGTGGGGTAGATAACCAAGACCCTGTTGCTCTCCATAATGTTAAAGATGGCATAATTGCGCAAGGATCGCATGATGCAATCAATGGGAACCAAATTAATAAAATATCTGGAGATATAGCAAATTATTTTGGTGGTG
>NZ_JBHINK010000015.1:0-37883 GCF_042194905.1 Bartonella sp. CL63NXGY | reverse complement strand
TTTATTTTTTTTTAAATAAAATAACCCAAACATTTCCAATAAAATATTGTAACAAAAAATCCTATTTCAAGACATTATTGGAAAAATAAGAAGCGTATAAAAGTTTCTTGCTGGATAGCAGCGGCTTTCAGATTATAATACCCCTCCCCTCACAACGGTTGCAACTTTTCTTACATATCGCAATGATGTCATGTAAACGGCTAAAGATTAGAGTACATATTCTACAATCACCATTGCATAAATATCTTACACGCTTTATGCTTTTCCATGGGAGCAAAAGGAAGATGTCCATGTCATCTAAACTGACGCGTAACCAAACATTGGTTTTAAATACTTTAAAAAATGCAAAAGGGCCTTTAAGTGCTTATGCGATTCTCAATAACTTACGCGAAGAAGGTTTTCGCGCACCTCTCCAAGTTTATCGTGCGTTAGAAAAACTCGTACAGTTAAAGTGTATTCATCGTCTTGAAAGTGTAAATGCCTTTATGGTCTGTTTACACCCTGAAAACTGTCAACATGAACTTACAACGTTTATAATTTGCGAAAACTGTGGCACAGTCAACGAAATACAAAATCAAACGATTGTATCAAGTTTAAAACAGATGGTTCAAGCGGTTGGCTTCCAAGCACACAAAAGCACCCTAGAAGTACGAGGTCTTTGTAAAAAATGCGCAATAAAATAAGACATCTAACTTGGAAATAAGATCTCTAACTTGCAAGTTTATATATTTAGCATTATGTAGCAGGAATCGCCTTATTGTTGGAAAAGCTCTTATCGTCCGTGCATATATCACCCTACCCTAGAGTGAGAGGCTTATTATACTCGTTAGAACATAAATATTGAAAGTATAAAATCATGTCCGTATCTGAGACCATTTTTTCAACAAAAAATCTCGATAAAATGAAACGAAAAAAAGTAATCAAGGCTCTTCTTATCGTCTTTGCGCTTTTTGTACTTTGGTTTAGCTATAAGTGGACGACGCAATGGTGTTATATGCTGTCCACTGAAGATGCCTAAACTGTGGCACAGTCAACGAAATACAAAATCAAACGATTGTATCAAGTTTAAAACAGATGGTTTAAGCGGTTGGCTTCCAAGCACACAAAAGCACCCTAGAAGTACGAGGTCTTTGTAAAAAATGCGCAATAAAATAAGACATCTAACTTGGAAATAAGATCTCTAACTTGCAAGTTTATATATTTAGCATTATGTAGCAGGAATCGCCTTATTGTTGGAAAAGCTCTTATCGTCCGTGCATATATCACCCTACCCTAGAGTGAGAGGCTTATTATACTCGTTAGAACATAAATATTGAAAGTATAAAATCATGTCCGTATCTGAGACCATTTTTTCAACAAAAAATCTCGATAAAATGAAACGAAAAAAAGTAATCAAGGCTCTTCTTATCGTCTTTGCGCTTTTTGTACTTTGGTTTAGCTATAAGTGGACGACGCAATGGCGTTATATGCTGTCCACTGAAGATGCCTATGTGCAAGGAGATATAGCCGCTATTGCGACTAAATTAAATGGGTATATTGAAAAAATTGCCATTAAAGCCAACCAAGTTGTAAAAAAGGACGATGTTTTATTTTACCTAGACAATGGTGATTATAAAATAGCCTTGGATCAAACAGAAGCGCATCTTAACACACAGAAAAAAACACTTCTACGCATTGATGCGCAAATCACAGCCGCTCGTAGTTCTTTAGATGATGCAAAAGCACAAAAAGCAGCCGCTTCAGCCATAGCAACCAATGCACAACTCACCTTAAAACGTGTAACAGAACTGAAAGCCAATCGTTATGCTCCTCAATCCAATGTTGATGATGCCAAATCCGCTTATGAACAAGCCATTGCGAATGTTAACAGAGCGGATGCAAAAATGGCTTCAGCACGTGCAAATATCCGAGTGCTAGAAGCACAACGAAGTGAAACAGAAAGCGAAACAAAGAGTTTAGAGCTCTCGCGTAAAAAAGCACAACGTGATCTTGATTCGACCATTATACGAGCGCCATTTGATGGAGTTATAGGAAATTTAACAGCAAAAACGGGAGATTTTGTTGTAAATGGCCAACGTCTTGCGGCGTTAGTCCCCATACATGCACTTTATATTGAAGCAAACTATAAAGAAACACAGCTACAAGACATTCATACCGGACAAAAAGCTTATATTTCTGTTGATGCCTTCGAAGATGATGTTTTTACAGGAACAGTGCTTTCTATTTCGCCCGCAACAGGCGCTGTTTTTTCTCTTCTGCCTCCACAAAATGCTACCGGTAACTTTACAAAGATTGTCCAGCGCATTCCCGTACGTATTTCTATTCCAGAAGAAGTTTTAAAAACCGGACATATCCGAGCAGGAATGAGTGTTTCAGTGAAAATTGATACACGTACAAAGCCACAAGATAAAAGTCTCTTATAAAAAAGTAGAAAATCTTACTATGACATCTTCCATACCAGAGCTCATACAGTCTCAAGAACGCATAGGAATGCGCAAAATTGTAGTTTTTATTGCTATGTCTTTTGGCATGTTTATGGCAATCTTAGATATCCAAATCGTTTCCTCTTCTTTAGCTGAAATTCAAGCGGGTCTTACAGCAAGCTCTGAAGAAATTTCATGGGTTCAAACTTCCTATCTCATCGCTGAAGTCATCATGTTGCCGCTTTCTGGATTTTTAGGAAGATTGCTTTCAACACGTGTTTTCTTCACCATATCAGCGATCGGGTTTACGATTACTTCTGTTCTTTGTGCAACAGCAACATCTATTGGAGAGATGATTTTGTATCGCGCACTACAAGGTTTTATTGGTGGAGGAATTATCCCAAGCGTTTTTGTCGCCTCTTATGTTCTTTTTCCTCCGTCCAAACGCCCAATTGTTACCCCTATTGTTGGACTAGTAGCAACATTGGCCCCCACCATTGGTCCAACCGTGGGAGGCTATATTTGTCATCTCTCATCATGGCATTGGCTCTTTCTCATCAATGTACCCTGCGGGATTATCATCTCAATTCTCGCTTGGAAGTTAATTGATTTTGATAAAGCTGATCCCTCTTTAATGAAGAAGTTTGATTGGTTAGGATTCATTTCTATGGCTACTTTCTTGGGAACTTTAGAGTATATTCTAGAAGAAGGAGCACGTCATGATTGGCTGAGTGATACGCTGATTCGGGATTTGTTCATTACCATGATTCTTGCTGCAGCCTTATTCTTCTGGCGTGCTTTTACAGTAAAAGAACCCATTGTAGATCTCTCTACTTTTTCTAATTTTAATTTTTCAGCTGCATCCATTTTTTCCTTTTCATTGGGAATAGGCCTTTATGGACTCACGTACCTTTATCCTGTCTATTTAAGCCAAATCCGCCACTTTGATGCCCTCATGATTGGAGAAACATTGTTTCTTTCAGGATTCGTCATGTTATTAACTGCCCCGCTTGCTGGATTTCTTTCAGCACGAATGGATGCACGTTTAATGATGGCAATAGGACTTTTTGGTTTTGCAATAGGTATTTGGATGGCGAGCTCTATCACAGATAACTGGGATTTTTGGCAGCTTTTTTGGCCGCAAGTTTTCCGTGGTGCTTCTGTAATGTTATGTATGGTTCCTATTAATAATATTGCCTTGGGAACACTCCCACCAGAACGGATGCAAAATGCTTCCGGACTCTTTAATCTCACCCGGAATCTAGGTGGGGCTGTAGGGCTTGCCATTATCAACACTCTCATAACAAAACGCACAGACTTCCATCATGAACGAATAGCCGAAACTCTTAACTACGCAAACAGACAAGCAACTGAAATGCTTTCAAATCTTACTGTATTATTCAAAACAGAAACCTTTGATTCCTATACTCTGGCTCTTTCTCAATTGTTTGGTATGGTACGCATACAAGCAACCATTATGGCTATTAGTGATATTTTCTTTATCATAACCATCATTTTTGGTGTTTTGACATTTATGACCATGTTTCTCAAAAAAATACCACCTCTCATGGATTCACCACCAAATCACTAAACTTAATTAAAATTGAGAAATATTTTTTATCCTTATCACTTTGCTCGTTTCCTATGCACTTTATCTTGTCTCAAGAGACAGTATAAATAAACATATGATTCTAAATGATTCTTCTGATAAAAATTCTTTTAATGCGGGCTCTTTCCGCACTTAAAAACAACTTCTCGCATACAAAAATTGTTCTAGATGATAATAAACAAAGAGCTTATCTAAAGTGCTCCACACCATAAAGATAAAGCAGCCATTTCTATAAGATTTTTGATTTATCACCATAGGGCACAAAAGATTAAATCTCTCATCTATCTACCCCCTTTTTACGCTACTATCCTCATAAAAACTATTTTGTTAAGATTCTGTGCCCTTCACTCTTTTGATTCTTACAAGAATATTCATAAAAGATTTATGATTCTTGTGATTTTTATTCACGCACATATTTCTCTTATAATGTGTAGGATAACGTTTTTTTTTGATTCTGAATGCAAAATTTTACATGAGAAAATCATTTTGTATTTGATACTCTCATGCCAATTGCAAAACGATTTACCTTTATAGCAAAAAAGTAATGATATATTTTTTTCAAAAAAGCTGCTTTTAAACATGTAATTTTATTTTTTTACACTCTTTAAAAAAAGCTGATACTTACAATTTTGATTCTACTGCTACATATTTTTCTTTCTTAAGCCCCTTCTCTTTCAACAAGAGCTGAAATTGTATAAAATTTCTCAAAATATCTCTCTATTGAATCAATCAAAACCATTCCCTTGCACATAAAAAGCAAAGAAATAAAAACTGTTTAAGAAAAAAGTAAAATATCCAACCGTTTTTATGCAAGATTTATCAACGATATTGAAAACTGGAAAACTGTATGATGATAGCGACTTTAAAAGAACACAAGACAACTCAAAAATCCGGTTCCTTCAGTATTATAAAATAAGACACTATTTCAAAAAATGAGCTTAAAATATATTCTTACTCACTTAACTGAAATTATCAAAAATAAGAAACCAGCCCCATAAAGAAAAAGCCATATAATAAAATCGCAATACAACTCCCCAAAACTTTGTACCGCTAAATACCTTGGCACTGTCAAAACGGTATGCTCTTCTCAATGGCAGCTGCTGAAAAACGAAATAAACACTATCTTCAAGCGACTTTATGATGCTGAAAACGATTTGAAACTTCTCGTTCTCCACTAGGAACCAAAGTGCCATAACACCCAGAAAGATAATGTGGTATCAGTTCCAACGCTTGAAAGCGATGTTTTTCGTAAGGACCAGGCATTGCCAAATTTTCTGTTAAACTATTTGAAAAGCCAAAACGTTGATAAAATTCAAAATCCCCTACCAGCAAAATGGCGCCATATCCCAATTTTTTTGCTGTTTCAATTGCATGTCGGACTAAAATTGATCCTATTCCCATACCAGCACATTCAGACGCAACAGCCAAGGGGCCTAAAAGTAAAGCATGTTGTGTTTCATTTTTTTCTTTAGAAAAAGAAACATGCCAAAGACGGACACTTCCCACAAGCTCTCCAAGCACATTTTTAACCACAAAAGAGAGCCCTTGAGCAGCCAAACGACCACGACGTAAAACCTCTGATGATTTACGTTTACGTCCATACCCCATCATTGAATCAAGCAAATTTTCTCGATAAGGCTTATCGGCTTCTTGCTCCAATAAAAGTGTAAAACATGCCCCATCTTTTGTTTGAAAATTAATCATGTTCATCTCTATAACCGCCCTCTTACAGCGCCATGACGAGCATAGCAAAAAATCTAAAAAACTATAGTTAAAAGGAAATGTCAGATCACATATGATCGTAAAGGCTCAAAACCATTAAAAGCAACCGATGCGTAAGTTGTTGTGTAAGCACCCGTTCCATGAATCAATATTTCATCTCCTATCGTTAGGGATAGAGGAAGCGGATAAGGTGTTTTTTCATAGAGAACATCTGCCGAATCGCATGTCGGTCCAGCCAAAATACAAGGCTCCATCACCTTATCATCATGAGGTGTCTCAATAGGATAACGAATGGCTTCATCCATAGTCTCAGCAAGACCATTAAATTTCCCAATATCAAGATAAACCCATCGTACATTATCGTTATCAGCTTTTTTAGATATTAGAACAACTTCTGTACGAATAACACCAGCATTGCCAACCATCGCACGTCCTGGCTCAATAATCGTCTCAGGGATACGATTACCAAAATGCTTTTTCAATGAATCAAAAACTGCTGTACCATAAGCTTGTTCTGTAGGGACATCTTTCAAATAACGCGTTGGAAAACCGCCCCCCATATTCACCAACCTTAGTGAAATGCCTTCTTGTTCCAAACGCTTAAACACTGTAGAAGCATCCGATAAAGCACGATCCCACGCACTCAAATCAACCTGCTGAGATCCAACATGAAAAGAAACACCATAGGCTTGCAAACCCAATTGGTGTGCCCGTCTTAGAACATCAACCGCCATATCTGGAACACAACCAAATTTGCGTGACAATGGCCACTCTGCACCTTTGCCATCGGTAAGAACACGGCAAAAAACACGTGCTCCTGGAGCAACACGCGCAATTTTTTCCACTTCTTCAACACAATCAACAGCATAAAGTGAAACTCCCAATGCATATGCTCGTGCAATATCACGCTCTTTTTTAATCGTATTTCCAAAAGAAATACGCTCTGACGTTGCTCCTGCTTTTAAAGCCATTTCAATTTCTGCAACAGAAGCCGCATCAAAAGAAGATCCTAAAGAACTTAGCAAACGCAAGATTTCAGGAGCTGGATTTGCCTTTATTGCGTAAAAAATACGAGACTGCGGCAGAGCTTTTTCAAAATTTAAATAGTTATCACGAACAACATCAAGGTCAACAATTAAGCATGGACCTTCAGAACGATGTGTTGCAAGAAAATCGCGAATACGTTGCGTTGCCATCTGCAATTCTCCTTGAGGGAACGCTCCCCCACTCTATGCTTAGACAGCCAAAGCTGCCAAAAGCTAAAGGACAAAAAACACACAACAACCATCCCCATTCTGATTACAAAAAACCAGAAATTAGCATTGCATGCTGCGAAAGAACAGCGCGAAACCGCGTTATTCTATTTTATATGCCTTTTTGATTGGAGTTGAGAAAACCACTTCCGCACTGAAGGCAATGAGGTGTGCCTCTATAGTTATCCCAGCATTTAAAAGCTGGAAGACACCAGAAAGGCCCGCACCGTCGTTGCTTCAAGATGTCCTCATTCTTGCAATTGGCTGTAAGAATGACTGGAGCGGTTAGTTCCAGGTACCGTACCGGTTAATCTCACCATTTGAGAACCAGCGGACACCCACAGGCACGTGCGACTTTGGGCAAGGCATCCTATAAAACGAATTCTTTCTCATTTCAATCATTTTTTTAATTTTAAACATTTTTTAATTCTTAAAGATAAAATGATGCGAAAAAACAACACTCTCCCCCACCAAACAAGGTCATTCATCCACTTTCATGGGATCACTCCCCTCATGTAAAACAGAATACCCCAAACGGAATATAGTTGGGTTGTATCTTCACGTACTTTCTTTAAAGAAACATTTCTTAAAGTGCTCGAGCCAACTTCACACCAGCGCCCATAAATGATAGAATAGTACCCCCAATAAAATAATATAAAATCTATTGAACCCACTATTTTTAGGCTTCATAAAAGAGCAAGCTGATCATCATCACACACTAAGCCCCCAATGTTGTGACAGCCCTTGACATTTGAGACGATTAATAAGAGGCACGTCCTTCTTGTATTGTTTTACTCCACGTGACTTTCCCCGCTTGTAACGTGGAAGAGATATGGTTTTTATTGATTCAACCATAGAAACAGGCTTGGAATGAGAGAATCCTGACGATATTTAGATCTCTTATTCAAGATGTAAATAGCCAATTATTATAAATCAATGTGCTAAATTGTTCGTAAATGACTTTTCTATTTTAAAATGAAAAGTATTTGAAATACTCAATCCTATAAAGTCAAAGAAAGCAAACAATCTATAATGATTACTTATAAGTCAAATAATTTAACATAAACAAAAAGACCGAATAATATCCGGTCTTATAAAATATTTTTCTACTAATATTAAAAAACTCTTCTCTCTTAAATTTAAGAGAAAAACGCTACAATTTAAAGCCCTACACTGCGATATCCTTATGTCCCTTGATGAGAATCAATTGCACGCAACTTCAACAATTGAAACTGCCTATGGCGCTCACGAAAGCGCTCTCTATCGGCTTCACTACGCGTGTTATAACAAGCATCACAGGAAACACCTTCCTCATAATGAGGCGATAGTTTGCTTTCAGCATTAAGAGGAGAACGACACGCGCGACATAATTCGCGTCCACATTCTTCAAGACCATGATGAACAGAAACACGCTCATCAAAAACAAAACACTCACCCCACCATAAACTTTTCTCTTTTGGAATTTTTTCTAAATATTTGAGAATACCTCCTTTTAGATGGTAGACTTGCTCATAACCAAGATCACGAACATAAGCTGTTGATTTTTCACACCGAATACCACCTGTACAAAACATGGCAATTTTCTTTTTTTTCTTTAACTCAGCCTCATGTTTACGCACCCATTCAGGAAATTCGCGAAATGTTTTAATCTGCGGATCAATCGCTCCTTGAAAACTCCCTATTGCATATTCATAATCATTACGCGTATCGATCAAAATTGTCTCTTCATCTTGAATAAGAGCATTCCAATCTTCAGGATCCACATACGTACCAACAATTTTTAGCGGATCAACCCCTTCAACCCCCATTGTTACAATCTCTTTTTTCAACCGCACTTTCATGCGATGAAAAGGCATTTTTGATGCCCATGAATATTTAATCTCCGGCGTTTGAAACGCTGGTTCAGCCATAATAAAGTCCACCAATGCCTCAATTGCCGCACAAGAACCAGCAACTGTTCCATTAATTCCCTCTTGTGCTAAAAGCAGAGTGCCTTTGATATCCTTTGCTTGACATAATTCCTGCAAAGGTTTTTGTAATTGATGATAATGTTTCAAATCTGCAAAGCAATAAAGTGCAGCAACTTTAAAATTCTTTTCCATGTGTTTTGCCATAACGCGCGTTTCATTCAATTTCAAGATTTATTCATGTACTCTTTAACATATTGTGCTTAATCAAACGATACAAACAATATCATCTCCAAGAAGAAAAAATATCATGTGCCAAAAAAGAGAAAAGCTTTTATTATATCTCCAAGGACAAACTGTTATACCTGTTTTGCTCATTGACAATCTACAAAGTGCTGTACCCTTAACACGCGCTCTTGTCAAAGGTGGATTAAAAACAATTGAGATCACCTTGCGAACACCAAATGCCCTCAAAGCAATTCAGAAAATTACACAAGAAGTCCCTGAAGCAATTGTTGGAGCCGGCACAATTCTCAACACAACACATTACGAAAAAGCCGAACAAGCTGGAGCCAAGTTTATTGTAAGCCCCGGATTATCCAATGAACTAATCAATTGTGCAAAAAATAGTGAAATTCCCCTTCTTCCCGCTGCAATGACCCCAAGTGAACTCATGCAAGCATTAAACAAAGGCTATTCATATCTTAAATTTTTCCCTGCTGAAGCTGCTGGAGGTATTTCCTTCATTGAAGCTTTAGCATCTCCCTTCTCTGATATCCGGTTTTGCCCAACAGGCGGTATTACACAAAAAAGTACAACACAATGGCTCCAACTGCCCAATGTCTTCTGCGTTGGTGGTTCTTGGATAGCGCCCCAACAACTCATTGCAATAAGTGATTGGGATTCGATTACTGCATTAGCATATACCGCATCACAACTTCCCTCTCCCTCGAAAAAAGCTCTTTCTACAATCTAATATAAAGTGCAAGAATATCAGCCCCTTCAACAAGACCAAAGCTTTCACACATCCTTACGCAATCTTTTAACATTGCCATGGAACCACAAATCATCACCCGATCTTCATCGAGATGAATTTTGGGGAGTGCTATTGTTTCAAAAAAGCTCCCACTCTCCATAACAGTCGTAATACGCCCCATATGCTCAGAAAGCTCACAAGTAGTCATAGGATAAAATTTCAACTGTTGTGCATATGCCCCAATGAATGAATCTTGTTGCAAAGAGAAAACAAGATCTTTTGCACAAACTAACTCATTCTTTTCGCGCGTTATTTAAATAAGAACAACTTCTGAAAATTTTTCATAAGTGTCAGAATCACGAATAAAGCTTGCAAAAGGAAAAAAAATCTGTACCGCTTTGAAAGAAGATAAAGCACCAATTTTCCCACCCATTACTCCACAAAAGCGCGCTCTACAACATAAGTAGCAGGAGCATTATTGGCCCCTTCAACAAGACCAAAGCTTTCACACATCCTTGCGCAATCTTTTAACATTGCCATGGAACCACAAATCATCACCCGATCTTCATCAGGATGAATTTTAGGAAGGCCTGTTGTTTCAAAAAAGTCCCCACTTTCCATAACAGTCGTAATACGCCCCATATGCTCAGAAGATTCACGAGTAGTCATAGGATAAAATCTCAACTGTTGTGCATATTCTCCAATGAGTGGATCTTGTTGCAAAGAGGAAACAAGATCTTTTGCATAAATTAACTCATTCTTTTCGCGCGTTGTTTGAATAAGGACAACTTCTGCAAACTTTTCATAAGTTTCAGGATCACGAATAAGGCTTGCAAAAGGAGCAATTCCCGTCCCAGTTGAAAGAAGATAAAGACGTTTTCCAGGAATAAGAGCATCAAGAACCAGCGTTCCTGTAGATTTTTTACGCATGAGAACTGTATCACCAATTTTAATTTTTTGGAGATGCTCGGTTAAAGGTCCCCCTGGAACTTTTATCGAAAAAAACTCAAGCTGTTCATCCCAAAAGGGGCTTGCAATCGAATAAGCGCGATAAATCGGCTTTTCTGCATTTGGCAAACCGATCATAACAAACTCACCCGAACGAAAACGAAAACTTTCCGGACGATTCAGACGGAATTTAAATAACCGATCTGTGTAGTGACAAACCTCTTGGACAGTAAGGGCGAACACATTCTCAGGAATCGGAAAATTTGCAACGCTGCTGATGCTTGACGGAACATTGGTAGCAGACGTATTCATACTCTTCCCTATATTTTATTGAACGTTAAATTTCGAATCCTTGACGTGATATAGTACTTGCACAACCATCTGCCAACAATTTTCTTAAAACAAAAGCCTCAAGGTTAACACTTTTATGTCAAAATTAAATAAATGAATCTAGCGCGCGCTATCAGCGATAAAATTGATTTCACTTAAAACCAATCAAAGACTAGAAAGTAAATATTGGATACCCAATCCATCTTGAAAATAAATAATATCCAAATCAACGGGTTTTCTAAGTCAACAGTTTTTAATGTATCAGAAAATGTTTACACACTGTTTTCCATTTAACAAAAATAATTTTAAGTGCATAAGACGACATCCAAAATTGCACAGATAAGTGATCTTTCCCCTCATGGTAAAAAACTTGTAATGCATTGATTTAACGTGGTTAATTTAATCATTTTATCTTCTCTGAATAAGCAGCCAGTGCAATATTTAATCAAAACAATCGCACCAGCAACAACAGCCTAATATTGCACTCTTCAAAATGATACAATACAATAAACTATGTTTATTTTTTATATGCCTAAACTAGGGAAAATAAGTAAAAAGTTTATGTTTTACAAATTATTAGAAGATACCATGTTGATAACAACACAAATAAAACTAAAGTATCTCTTATATCCAAAGTAGCATTTTACATAAAAAACGACTTTAATGGCAGTATAGGATTCTTATGATTTTGACCATAGAAAATAGTGCCTTTCCCTATATCGTAAAGAACCTCAATGAAATAACCAAAAAACCCCGTATTTCACGAACACAGATAAGCTTTTAAAATGAAAAAATCCGTTAATGATGAAATAGATACATCACTCTATGCAGCTGTAGCAACCGTCGATGTCAGTGCCATTGTTGCCAATTATATCACTTTAGCCAAACGTGTAGCTCCAACGCAATGTTCAGCAGTTGTAAAGGCAAACGCCTATGGATTAGGAGCTCACAAAATTGCTCCTGCCCTTTATCAAGCTGGTTGTCGCACTTTTTTTGTCGCCCAAATCATAGAAGCACTCCAATTAAAAAGCATTTTACCATCAAATGTCACGATTTCCCTTCTGAATGGACTTCCACACTTAGCAGAAGAGTTTGTCGCACAATCTGGTATTGTTCCTGTTCTAAACTCTTGGAATGCCATTGAAAATTGGCAAAAAATTTGTCAAAAAAAAGATAAAAAATTTCCAGCAATTGTTCAAATCGATACCCATATGAACCGATTAGGACTTAATCAAAAAGAATTACAAAAACTCATCAAACACCCTACAATTTTCGAAAAAGCAGAAATAAAATATATTCTTAGTCACCTTTCTAACGGAGAAGATGATACCCATCCATCAAATTATGCCCAATTGACTGCTTTCAAAACGATCCTTGCGCAATTGCCTGCTTGCAAAGTTTCCTTTGCCAATTCTGGAGGTATCTTTCTAGGATCAGATTTTTATTTTGATCTTGTTCGCCCCGGTATTGCACTTTACGGAATCGCCCCCCAAGAAAAACACACATCCCTTCTAAAACCTGTTTTAAGACTTGAAGCCCAAGTCATTCAAAGCCGCGTTGTTGATATAGGAGCACCTATTGGTTATGGAGAAAGCTTTATAACCAACAGACCAAGCACTCTTGCAACCATTTCTATAGGCTACGCAGACGGCTGGCTCCGTGCTCTTTCGAATAAAGGAACAGTTTATTTCAACGGGCACAAACTTCCCATGGTTGGGCGGGTTTCTATGGATTCCATTATTGTAGATACGACCGATCTTGAACAAAAACCTCAAACAGGTGACTGGGTAGAACTCATTGGGCCCCATCAAACACTTGAAAAAGTATCTATAGATGCCGATACCCTTCCCAATGAAATTCTAACATCTCTTGGCTCCCGCTATAAATACATTTACACATAAAAACTCTTTAAAAAAATAAATTGATAAAAATCATCCTTTTAGAAAATTGAGGGGCTTTTACAAAAGATTTTACAACAATCAACCACATAGAATGGTCATAGACACCGTGCATTCACAGAAATCTCAAAACAGACAAGTTGATGGACTGTTTTATGGAAGTAGCTTTCACCCAAAATACAAAAACTTAGCCTTTCCCCATAAATTGACAAAAAAGCATCTACTACAAAGTTTTTAAAATTAACTGCCCAATTAAAATCATTCGCTTGCATACCACAAGCTGAACTATGTGTAGATAAAAATGATTTAAGAAAGGAATAATACCTCTTATGAACCATAGTGCCAAGGGCTATAAACATTAGGCGCTGGAAAAGTGTATGATAGTGCCCAGCTTACTCCGTTATGAAGCGTAAAGATTGGGGGGGATCAATGGATTTACCCTTACACCATTCACGAGCGCCGTCGCGAAATGGGATTGGGAGCGAAGTGTCTCTTTAAAACAAACACGTGAATTAACAACTCAAGTATATTCTTTTTGGAGCGTTCTGTTTTACATGAGGATCATTCCCCCACTAAAGAACACAATAAATATAAAGTATGGAGCAATGTGTAATCCCCATTATTAAAAAAATATTGCTTTAAATGCTTTTGAAAGCCGCAAAGCTGAATTAAGAGGAGATGACAAACTGAGGATTGATTTTCGCCTTTACGGCTTTACATTTTCCCAAAATTAGATTGTCTTCCAGTTTCAAAGGTTACGTCAACAGAAATACACAATCCCCCCGCCCTCATCTGACAGACAAAAGCAGGAACGACTCATAAAGCTCTTTTTTTCTCAATCTCTAACTTAAAACATGTCGCTGCGTTAAGTTTGGATGTTGATTTACAGGCAACAGCGAAAGCACACGGGCTCTTAGAAAAACAGCGCCGTAAAGTCACAAACTGACCTGCAATGGAGTGGAAAGATGTGCCGGCTTTTTATAAGACCCCTTGTAAAAAACAACCATAATACATTTGGCTTTGCGTTTGCTCATTCTGACAGGTGTTCTTACATATTTTTGCGTCATATTTATAAAAAGCAGATTAAAGAGAAATATTTAGACAATTCTTGACTCGAAAAGATGCAACAACAGAGTTTCGCGTGTCTTTATCATCAAAAACACTAAAATTGATTTTATTCTTTCTACAACCGGTCGTCGTCACCTTAGTGAGAAGTAGTATATCACAACACATGCAACAGACGTGCCCCTATCCTCATAGGTTTCACTCTCGTTTACATGAATTAGCTGGCTAGACCGATGCCGACTAGTCACTAAAACCATGTCATACGGTAGAAGACAAAGGAGAGCATGCCTATTGCCGACAAAACACAGCTTTTTTGTCGACTTTTTCGATTTTGCTCATGTTGTAAAAAAACAATGCAAAATTCTAGAAAATAGACAAATAACGCCATCATGATCAACAAGTAAAAAACCCACACAAAATGTGTGGGCTTTTTTTGTTTATGCAAATAAATAAATTAAATACATATTTGTTATTTAATAGGTATTTCCCAATGGTGGGCACGAACAAATGAGCATTCTGTCTCCCGCAACATTATCAATACGTGATACAGGAGGCCAATATTTATTGGCTGGATCAAGAGAACTGTTGGGAAAAGCAGCTTCTTGTCGCGAATAGGGTCGTGCCCAAGCATCATCTAAAGTATCAGCCACTGTATGAGGGGCATTCACCAATGGATTATTGTCTTTTGGCCAAACCCCGCTACCAACTTTTTTCGCTTCTTCAGCAATAGAGAGTAAAGCATCACAAAAACGATCAATCTCTGCTTTTGGTTCTGATTCCGTTGGCTCAATCATTAAAGTTCCCGGAACAGGGAACGACATCGTAGGCGCATGGAATCCATAATCAATGAGACGTTTTGCAATATCATCAACACTCACCCCATACTGCTCTTTCAACACGCGTGTATCCACAATACATTCATGAGCAACACGTCCATGCTTGCCCCGATAAAGAATGGAATAAGCGGCTGAAAGACGTGCAGCAATATAATTGGCATTTAAAATGGCTATTTGTGTTGCATATTTTAAGCCATCAGCCCCCATCATTCGAATATACATCCATGTAATTGCAAGAATAGATGCACTTCCATAAGGAGCAGCAGAAACCGCATGTGTTGTCCCATCCTGTTCATGACCTGGTAAGAATGGTTTGAGATGCGCTGCAACTCCAATTGGTCCCATACCAGGACCACCACCACCATGAGGAATAGCAAATGTTTTATGAAGATTCATATGACAAACATCAGCGCCAATATCCGCAGGACGAGCAAGACCCACAAGGGCATTGAGATTAGCACCATCAAAATAAACTTGTCCGCCATTTTCATGAATAATAGAACAAATTTCCTTAATACTTTCCTCATAAACACCATGGGTTGAAGGATAAGTAATCATAAGAGCAGCCAATTTATCTTTATGCAATTGCGCTTTCATCTTGAGATCATCTACATCAACATCACCATCGCTTAAACATTTTACCACAACGACTTCCATCCCTGCCATATGGGCCGAGGCTGGATTGGTACCATGCGCAGATGCAGGAATAAGACAAACTGTACGTTGATGTTCTCCCCGTGATTGGTAATATCGTCGGATAGCCAAAAGCCCAGCATATTCACCTTGAGCACCAGAATTTGGCTGAAAAGAAACTTGCGCAAATCCTGTAATTTCGCACAACCA
This sequence comes from Bartonella sp. CL63NXGY, assembly GCF_042194905.1. Taxonomy (NCBI): domain Bacteria; kingdom Pseudomonadati; phylum Pseudomonadota; class Alphaproteobacteria; order Hyphomicrobiales; family Bartonellaceae; genus Bartonella; species Bartonella sp. CL63NXGY. The sequence continues at coordinate 22,073 of NZ_JBHINK010000015.1, read as the reverse complement.
CGCATTTAACTGGTTAATCATCTCCAAATATCCCGCTGCATCCTCTTGTGAAACAAAGGGGTGTATATTGGCCATGCTCGCCCAACTCACAGGCATTAGTTCAGCCGCGGCATTAAGCTTCATTGTACAAGAACCAAGAGGGATCATAGCACGGTCCAGCGCCAAATCCTTATCCGCCAAACGACGCAAAAAGCGCATCATATCTGTCTCTGAATGAACAGCATGAAAAAAAGGCTGAGAAAGAAAAGCAGCATCCCGTTTTTTTCCATAGAGCTGTGGAGAAACCTGATCGCCTAATTGTGCCCCAAAAAGCTGCGCTAAAGCACCAGCATCTTCTTCTGTCGATAATTCATCAAAATTGATTGCAATGATGTCATCATCGAGAACACGAATAAGGCGCCCACCTATTTTGGCTTGATGCGCAATCTCTCGCGCTTTTCCCTTAACAGAAATACTCACACAATCAAAAAAGCTTTTCCCTTCAACATGAACCCCTGCTGCTTCTAAACCAGCAACAAAACGACATGTTAAATGATGAATTCGCTGCGCAATTTCTTGTAAACCTTTCGGCCCATGCCAAACAGCATAAGCGGTTGCCATATTAGCCAATAAAGCCTGCGCTGTACAAATATTTGACGTCGCTTTATCGCGCCGAATATGTTGTTCGCGTGTTTGCAAAGCTAAACGAAAACCAACACGCCCTCTCGTATCCACGGATTGACCAACAATACGCCCTGGAATAAGCCGCGTTAACGCATCACTCACGGCAAGGTAACCAGCATGTGGACCACCAAATCCCATCGGAACGCCATAACGCTGCATAGAGCCAACAACGATATCTGCCCCCCATTGAGCCGGTGGCTCCATAAGGGTAAGCGCTAAAGGATCAGCCACAACGATAACTAAAGCTCCCTTTTCCTTTGCCTCTTTTATGATCTCACTGTAATCATGAAAAGCACCTTTTGTATCTGGCCAAGATAAAACAATTGCTGCTGTATCAGAAGCAATTTCGCCATTTTGGCTAATCTGAATCCCTTGTGTTTCAGCACGCGTTTGTGCAACACTCAAAATCTGAGGATGTAAAAGACTCTGAAGAGAAATTTTTGTTTTTTTCTCACGGAAAAAGCGAAAAGCAAGGGCATTGGCTTCAGCTAAAGCAGTTGCTTCATCAAGAAGAGAAGCAGCAGCAACAGGCAAACCTGTTAGTTCACTAACCAATGTCTGAAAATAAAACAAAAGTTCTAAACGACCCTGGCTAATTTCTGCTTGATAAGGCGTATAAGCAGTATACCAAGCCGGATTTTCAAACAGATTTCGTAAAATAACCGGAGGCACATAAGTTCCATGATATCCTTGTCCAATAAAACTTTTGTGCACATGGTTACGCTCCATCATCTTGGAGAGTTCTTCCAAGGCTTGTCCTTCACTAGCAGCCTCTGGAAGATTCAATGAACGTCCCAAGTGGATAGAGTGTGGAACAGCTTGAGAAATGAGTGTATCAACACAATCAAGCTCTAAAACATCAAGCATTTTTTGTGTTTCATCAGGACGAAGCCCAATATGTCGAGAAGAAAAAGAACGCTCGATCATGCCACTCATCCAATCAAAGCCTTATAAGCATCTTTATCCAACAACCCTTCCAGTTGTGTCTCATCCTGCAATGTCATTTTCCATAACCAGCCTTCTGTTTCGGATTTCTGATTCACCAGTTCAGGATTATCAGCCAAGGCTTCATTTATTTCGACCACTTCACCATCAAGAGGAGCATAAACATCTGAAGCCGCCTTCACTGATTCCACAACAGCCGCCGCCTCTCCTTTGGAAAGTTTTGTTCCACTTTGTGGTAAATCAACAAAAACCAAATCCCCTAATTGCTCTTGCGCATAATGCGTAACCCCAACAGTCACCACTTGCCCTTCAACGCTAAGCCATTCATGGTCTTGTGTAAAATAAGTTTTAGACATAAAAAATCATCCTTTAAAATAACGTTGTTCAACAAAGGGAAGTGAATGAACTGATAGTACAATCTTTTTGCCTCGCAGTTCTGTAAAGACTTGTGTCCCTTCAACTTTAAAATCAACAGGAACATAACCCATCGCGACAGGACCATCAAAAGAAGGACCAAAACCACCTGATGTTACAACGCCAATCTCATTACCTTGATCATCAAGAAGCACCGCACCGGCACGAATAGGTTGACGCGTTTGCGGTTTTAATCCAACACGACAACGAGCAGGTCCTTTTTGCAGTGCTTCAAGAAAAGCTTTCGCACCATAAAATTGTGCTTTTTCTCGAACACTTTTAGGAACAGCCCATATTAGAGCCGCATCAATAGGTGTCGTATCAGGGGTAATATCATTTCCATGCAAACACAGCCCTGCTTCCAACCGCAAGCTATCGCGTGCTGCAAGTCCAATCCACTCAACACGAGAATCACTCAGCAATTTTTCAGCCAACATATGCGCATGCCCTATAGGCAAAGCAATTTCAAAACCATCCTCTCCCGTATAACCAGAACGCGTTATAAACCAATCCTGCTGTGGTTCGAATCCTTGCATAAAGAACAATTCATTCCCTGGTAAATCGGCATCAGCAAGAACAGCTGCCGCTTCAGGACCTTGAAGAGCAAGCAATACCCTTTCAAGGGCAATCACTTGACATTCAAAATCAACCGCACGCTTTTCCAATTCTACGAAATCAGCCTGTGCATTCCCAGCATTGGCGACCAACATAAAACGGCCCTCTTCCAAACGGGTAATGATAAGATCATCAAGAATACCAGCCTGCTCATTAAGCAAATAATTATACCGTGAATGCCCAATCTTTAAAGCTGCTGCATCAATGGGAAAAGCATAGGACAAAAATTCCACGGCTTGTGCCCCTTCAACCGCAATCAATTTCATATGAGAAATATCAAAAAGTCCTGCATGTGCACGCGTATGAAGATGTTCTTTCAAAACGCCAAGAGGATAAGTTAAAGGCATGTTCCAGCCCGCAAAAGCACCAAATTTTGCTCCTGCTTTTTCATGCAAATCATATAAAGGAAGTGTTTTTAAAAAAGATGTTTCTTGTGTTGTGCCCATAATAACTCCAAAGCTGCGCTAACGCCCACAGAATATGGCCGTCTCTGCCCCCTCTGTCATCAACCTGAGAGACTCGCGAAAAGATTTTTCGCTTACACCTTCGGCGCGGGTTCTCCCGACTTTCCAGATCTGCCTTCTTCCTTTTACGGTCCTTAAAGCCTGAGAGATTATGGGCTATTTCCCCTTCGGCGGCAATGCGAAAATTTGCAATCTGCACTCTCCCGCAAAAGAATGAAAGAAACAATAACGCTCTTTCCAGCATATTTAAACCTATAGCCTATCTTTATCACACTGTCATTAGTAAAGTGATGAAAATGTTCTCATTTTAAAACTTGCATAAGCTACTTCAAAAGATTTATAATAGTGTCCTTTTGAACCTTACAAAAATTGCAAGGAACACATTTTAGGAAATTTAAGACAAAAATCAAAAGCTATAAACAAAAATACCTCTTGAAAATCATGCAAAACGTCACACACTAAAAAGATCGCAAAGCAATATTCTTTCGCGCGCAGTTCAACCTTAAAGATAGGGTTTCATATTCTTTATTTAGAATTAAGGACTTCAAGTATTTTATAAGTATGATTTTAATGCACAAGAAGTGGTTTTTCTGCTTTACTCCATAGTGTCATAAATTGCGACTATCTACAGACTAAAACTACCGAACAAAGGTGACAAAATACTCATGAAAGCTGGTAATATCTCTTACAATTGCGAAAATGATCTTCCAAAGCAAATTGCTCTTTTTCCTTTAGAAGGTGCACTCTTACTACCCGGTGGTTTTTTATCACTCAACATTTTTGAACCAGAATCACTTGAAATGATTGAAAACGTTATGGTAACTGATCGTCTATTGGGCATTATTCAACCACTTTCATCGGATACAGACCGCTTCTCTACACAACTTTATAAAACAGGCTGTATAGGGCGCATTACAAACTACAGTGAAACAGGAAATGGACAACTGTTCATTATCTTACAAGGTGTTTGCCGCTTCACCTTAGAACAAGAATTGACAAACACAAAATCCTATCGAACAGCTCTCATCCAATCAAACATAAAAGACTTGCAAGAATTTGATATTGAAGAAAACATTAACCGAGAGAACTTACTCGACGTTGTAGAAAAATATCTAACCATACATGAAATGGAATATAATTGGAGCAGTATCATAGAAGCCCCTACACCTATATTGGTTAATGCTTTTTCAGCCCTTATCCCCTTTACACCAGCAGAAAAACAAGCTCTCCTTGAAGCTCCAGATATCGAAAGCCGTGCCCAAACTCTTCTTGCATTAACAGAGCGCTCACTCATGAAACAAACAAGAACAGATTACCGCTTAAACTAATGAATGTCCCAACATGAAAAAAATGACCACAGATCCCAAAATGCTCGAATTGCTCGTCTGCCCAATGACGAAAGGCACTCTCTCTTTCAACCGAAAAACACAAGAACTCATTTCTCTCAAAGCCAAACTTGCCTATCCTATTCGTGATGGCGTTCCCATTATGCTTGCTTCAGAAGCGCGCCCTTTGCAAAACAATGAAGAAATAACGCATAAAAAATAAAAAACCCTCATGCAATTTTCCTCTACAAGCCCACTGCTATCAATCCTCTATCAATATGATATCTCAATATCTACGATTTCTGAAAAAAGAGTTTTACAATAAAGATATTTATATCGCTTTACACCTTGTAACAAAAGCCAAAAATATCATCAGATTTATCTCATTCCAGCCTGTTCATACTGAAGCAATCAAAACCATTCGCTTGCACCACACAAGCATCTGAATAAAAACAATTAAAAAAGGGAATAAAAATGGCTCTTATGAACTTCTTAAAAGCAAGAATTATAATAACATTTTGAACCAACTCAGGTAAATGAAATTTATTTATTAAATATAAAATTGTTATATTTCATGAACTTTACGTTATACCCTTCACGAGCAACATGTTTGAGATACCTCGATTTAAGATGAAGAAAAACGATAAGCTGTATCATCTTATGTATACCATATCGGGACAAGAATATTTATCTGTTTGTTTACTTTTCAAAGCGGGGAAACAGCCTAATTTTGGGGAGAAAACATAAAATCGTAAAGGAGAAAATCACCCCATTACCTTGCCATCACCCTTTAATTTCGCTTTACAATTTTTACAAGTATCTAAAGTATCTCAAGCAATATTTTTATGTATAATATACGCATTAATTACGTGAAAACTTGAAAAAACAAACAAGAAACACTGTTGTAATTTCAATTGACGATTGAAAGTAATTGCCTTATGAAGGAGGCTTGTGTTTTTGGTTGTATACGCGACAATCAAATAGGGTCTGGAAGCCCGAAAAACTCAAACTAGAAATAAAACCGCTTTTGCGGATATCCCGGAATTTCCGGGGGCTCTTGTTATGTCCAAGTGCTTTCAGCACTAAAAGCAAGGGGCTGTTTTGAGTCAGCACTGCCAGACCCCGGAATACTAATGCGAGGGCGCTCGCAACCGGTGGGGACATCAAGTGAAAGCCAAAAATCTACATTTTTACGATATTTCTTTAGGCCAAAAATTCGCTTCAGAAGAAACGTCATGGGTTTTTCTCAAAAACAATTAGGAAGTCATTTAGGCGTAACATTCCAACAAATCCAAAAGTATGAAAAAGGCTTAAATCGCGTAAGTGCAAGACGTTTACAGGAAATTGCTCATATATTAGATGTTCCCGTTTCCTTCTTTTATGCTGATAGCGCAAAAAAAGAAGAGAGCCCCTATCATTGTGATGACAGAATAGCAAGCAAAGCAGAATATTTACTTTTAAAAAATTTCAGAATACTGACCCGCAAAAAACAAAGAGCAATTTTGCAGTTGATTTCTGATGAAAAAATGACCCCTTATTTTCATAAATTCACTGAAAGGACAATCAACGTCCTTAATAATCTTGACAAGAATTGTGACTGTCTCCCCACACCTCATGAGAATGAAAATTCTTAATCTAATCTGATTTGTAAATAATCCGAATTCTAACGAGTTTAACTTAGAAATAGCACGTTGATTTATAATGATAATCTAACGTTATTGATATTGAATAAGTGTTTCGAATATCGTAAAATTCTTTCATTTCAAACGTGTTCTATATTGTATCAATCAAAATCTCTTGTTTGCACAACACAAGCAAAGTTGGCGTGTGAGTAAAAATGTACAAAAAGGCATACCTCTTATTGAATCGTCTCACATACCAAGAGCTGTAACGACATTGGGTGCTAAAAAAATGTATGATGGTGCTAACTTGCTCTTTTATTAAACGTAAATATGGGAGTGTTCAACGGCTTTCCACTCATATGAATCACTTAAACAAAAGGCTCTCCAAACAAGCCTAAGAATATTCCCACACACTAAAAAAACACTTAAATATATCGAGAAAGATTAAAGATCTTATACCACCATACTACAAAGATTGATATTTATAGCAAAATAGGATTAAAGTAAAAATAAGAAATATAAAGTAAAAAATAGACACGAAAAAAATATATGTATAACTTTCATAAGAATTTATCTATATATGGATACTTAAGTTTATTCTGTTGTGCCATAAATTCTATCATTTAAGGTATGAGGGCATGAAGCACGCATACCTCCTTAAAAAATTCAAAAGTGTGAAGGTAAACAATTGACAGAAGATAAGGAATTCACTTAATTAAAGTGTTTTCTAAAGAGATAATAGCTTAGCGTAAAATATTCAATTTTTTCAATTCTGAAAGATTAAAAAAGACGTATCATTTGAAATAAAACAATTTATTGTGCTAACGATGATGATTGCTGTGCACAAAATTGAGTTGTTGAAAATCAAAAATATAATTTAATGATGTTCCTTGACCAACTCACTCTCTCCTGAGTATAGCACGGGGAATAAATGTGGAGAGACATGAGGAGTATATAGAAAATGAGTTTTAAAGTTGCAATTGTCGGCGCGACCGGAAATGTTGGTCGTGAAATGCTTACAATTTTAGAAGAACGTGGTTTTCCTGCGCATGAAATTGTCCCTCTAGCATCACGACGCTCATTAGGACAAGAAGTTTCTTATGGAGATAAAACTTTAAAAGTAAAAGCACTGGATACTTACGATTTTTCTGACACAGACTTTTGTCTTATGTCTGCGGGAGGAAGCATTTCCAAAGAATACGCCCCTAAAATCGCTGCTGCCGGCTGTGTCGTCATCGATAATTCCTCCACGTGGCGCTATGATGCCAATGTTCCGTTAATAGTCCCTGAAGTCAATGGCGAAGCTATAAATGCCTTTTCTAAGCGTAATATTATAGCAAATCCTAATTGTTCAACAATTCAACTGGTCTTAGCTTTAAAACCTCTCCATGATGCTGCAATCATTAAACGTGTTGTTGTCTCTACATATCAATCGGTTTCTGGAGCTGGTAAAGAAGGAATGGACGAACTTTTCGAACAATCACGTGCAGTTTTTGTTGCAGACCCAATTACATCAAAAAAATTCACTAAACGTATTGCCTTTAATGTCATTCCTCATATCGATGTTTTCATGGAAGATGGTTATACAAAAGAAGAATGGAAAATGACGGTTGAGACGAAGAAAATTCTCGATCCGAAAATTAAATTAACGGCCACTGCTGTTCGGGTCCCTGTCTTTATCGGTCATGCCGAAGCCGTCCATGTTGAATTTGAAAAACCACTAAGCGCATCTGAAGCACAAGCGCTCCTCCGCGATGCACCAGGCTGTCAGCTTATCGATAAACACGAAGATGGTGGTTATACCACACCTTATGAAGGTACCGGAGAAGATGATACCTTTATTAGTCGTGTTCGTGAAGATATCACCGTTGAAAATGGTTTAGCTTTCTGGGTTGTCGCCGATAATTTAAGAAAAGGAGCAGCATTGAATGCCGTTCAAATTGCTGAATTGCTCATTTCTCGTAATTTGATAAAGCCTAAGTCCGCAAATTAATGCCCTGTCCGAAAAGATGAAGAGCCCTAACCGGTCTGTCAAAAGTCCGGCTTCTCTTCAGTATAATCTTTTCCAGCTGAGGATTCATATCACCATCCTAAAGAACCGTAATTCGAGGTATTGACAAATTTTACTCTGAATATCCTTGAATGCCTCACCACCTTAAGTTAAGCATTGCCGCCTTAATACCATTTTACGGTACAATAGGATCAGCAGCATAAGCATTTTTTGCTTTATGCTGCTGATCCTATTTGTCATTCCGGTTGTGAAATTAACTTTACCCTTATCGAGCAGGATAGGTCACGACACGGTAACGCGTTTCATTACGTTCAAAATTTTTGTAATTGACATTATTAGGAAAGGAGGGATTATAAGCACTCACGTGCTTTACAGAAACGCCTTGTGCTTTTTGCGACGGATTTAAAATTGTTCGTTCATCCCTTTTTTTAACACCTGTAGAATCGATAATCACATCTGTTCTGTATAGTTTTTGCATATTTTTCCGTGTTTTTTGAATCGCCGGAAGAGCTTTAAAGTCGGAAACAGCCTGTTTTACTTTTTCTTTTGGCGATTTTACCATGGCTTTTGATTTTACAGGCATCCTTTTAAAAGCAATGGTAGGAACATTGTTAACATTGACGTAACGTGCAGATGCCCAACCAACTTTTCCGTGATAACCAAGAGAACACCAAGTTTTATTGGATAGGCAGCCATAAATTTGCACTTTTGCTCCCATTGGAACCATTGCGATAACTTTATAAGCTGTCGCAGGACCTGTGCGTAAAGATACCTGACCTGATGCAACACGAGCAACTGTTCCTGTAATGGTTCCAGCTTCTGCGTGAAAAGCAGTCACAGCCACCTCTGACGCTCCCAAAGCCCATAAAATCATTGTTGTTGATAAAAATTTCTTTCTTAACATTATTTTTCTTCCTCTCTAAAACATGTGAAGGGCAAAATTTCGCCTTTACAAAAATTTGCCGCGTTTAAATCCAATGATCAGCAACCTTTATCCCCCCAAAGACCCCACAAAATCTCTCTTTATCGCCTACACGAACACGGCCTTTTGATCTTGATTGCGCAGTATGTTCTTCGTGAATTTACGGCTAAAGCATCATCTGATTGTCCGGTTCTTCAACCAATCGTCCCTTAAAGAAGTTTTTTAAGTGTCATTGGTTCCCTCAACAAATGATTGCAATAGAAGAATTGATTGCCCGAATTTCAGAGCATTTCTGAGAATGAATGATGATCAGCCCTCAAAACAACTAAAATAGAAGGAAAAATAATACTCTTTAAAAAATAAAAGTGATTGAATATTCTCTAAAGCTTGTATAACTTTAAATCTCCCTAAAAAAATACAGAGCATATTGACACTTCCCTCAAAAAATCTCCTGGAAAAGAAAGTTAAAAGTACATGACATTAAAATTTTTTTCTCGTAGTCGGATTATAGGATTATTCCTCTCTCTCTTTGCTCTTTTTTTATCTACGGTCTTTGTCATGGCTACAGACAAATCAAAAATCAAACTTGGTATTATGGAAGGGCGGGATGCGATTATTTGGAAAACTGCTGCTGAACAGGCTAAAAAAGACGGTTTAGATATTGAACTCGTTTATTTTTCTGATTACGCTTTGCCTAATGACGCTGTTAACGCAGGAGAGATCGATGCGAATGCTTTTCAGCACGCCCCTTATCTTAATGAACAAATGAAACAACGTGGCTATAAACTTTCAATTGTCGGCTATACATTTATTGCTCCAATCGGTGTTTATTCACACAAAATAAAAGACTTAAAAGATCTTCGTGATGGTGCACATGTTGGTATTCCGAACGACCCATCTAATGGTGGAAGAGCCTTACTTCTTCTCAATTCTTTAGGTCTCATTAAATTAAAAGATCCTCATAATATTCTTGCATCTCCGCTTGATATTATCGAAAATCCTAAAAACCTGCAAATTCGTGAGCTCGATGCCGGTATGTTAGGGCGAGCTATTGACGATTTTGATCTTGCAATTATAAACACAAACTGGGCTATTGTTTCCGGATTAAACTTCGAAAAAGATGTAGTCGCATGGGAGAGCGCAAAAAATAATCCTTATGATAATATCATCGTTGTACGCACGAGCGAAAAAGATGAGCCATGGGTTAAAAAATTAGTTGCCGCTTACAATAACGATCTTATCCGTGCAAAAATCAAAGAGATTTTTGGCAAAACCGCCCAAACATCTTGGTAATTGTGCCAAATATCCGAGTAATTGTGCCAAATGTCCGAGTAATTGTGAATGGAAAAACCTACTCTTATCTCCTTAAAAAACATCAGCCGTTGTTTTAACAAAACGGCTGGTATTCCGGTAATTAATAATCTCTCTTTAAATATCCATGCTGGTGAAATCCTTGGCATTATTGGGCGCAGTGGAGCAGGAAAATCAACACTTATCCGCTGTTTAAATGGGTTAGAGAAGATTGATGCAGGGTCCATTTTTTTTGAAGGTGTTGATATTTCCAATCTATCAGAGATAGAATGGGCGCCTTACCGTCAACGAATTGGGATGATTTTTCAACATTTCAATCTTCTCTCATCGCAAAATATTCTTGATAACATTGCATTGCCGCTTAAATTAAGTGGTGTAAGTAAAAAACAACGCCACAAACGTGCCCTTGAACTGATTGAATTGGTTGGGTTATCTGGGAAAGAATATTGCTATCCGGCACAATTGTCAGGAGGGCAAAAACAACGCGTTGGCATTGCTCGTGCGCTCGCTGCTAATCCTAAAATATTGTTATCAGATGAAGCTACCTCTGCTCTTGACCCTGAAACAACACAATCTATTCTAGAGCTCCTTGCTGATATTAATAAACACCTCAATCTCACGATTGTGCTCATCACCCATGAAATGGAAGTTGTGCGCACCATAGCGCATCGCGTTGTTGTTCTTAATCAGGGGAACATTGTAGAAGAAGGACGTGTGAAAGACATCTTTACATCACCGCAAGACGATACAACCATAGCCATGCTCAAGCTTGTCACCCCGCAACTTCCTGAAAAATTTGCGAAAAATCTCAAACCAATCGGACGAGAAGCTGTCATTGAAATTAATATTGCCGGTGAAATTGCCCAGCAGCCTTTTCTTCATCTTCTAGAAAATGAGAGTGGTTTAAAAGCACGTATTTTGCATGGTGGCATTGATACAGTTCAAGATGAAACCATCGGGAGACTCTTCTTGGCTCTTCCTGGAGAAGATAAAGAAGCTTTAGAAAAAGCTGTTCAATGGTTAACGAAAAAAGGACGATATTGTGAGGTCTTAGGCTATGTTTAATGTTCTGTCTCATGAACTTCCCCAAGCTGTTATTGATACAATATTGATGACACTTAGTGCTTCTTTTATGGCATTTATTATAGGGCTTCCCCTTGGTCTTCTTCTTCACACAACAGCACGCGGGGGGATTTTTTCCTCATCTCTCATCAATCGCCCTTTAAGCATGATCATTGACAGTATTCGTGCCATTCCCTTTATTATTCTTGCATTTTATCTTCTTCCCGTTACGCGTATCGTTGTAGGAAGAGGGATAGGAATGCCTGCTGTAATTTTTATACTGACCATTTCAGCTATCCCTTTTTATGCACGCATGGCGGAACTCTCTTTTAAAACCGTTGAAAACGGTCTTATTGAAGCGATCCGCTCTATGGGGGCAAGCCGTCTTCAAATTATCAGACATGTTCTTATTCCTGAAGCTCTCCCTAGCCTGATTACAGGTTTTACAGTCATGGTCATTTCTCTCATAGGAGCCACCTCACTTGCTGGATATCTTGGTGGAGGCGGTTTAGGGGATATGGCAATCCGCTATGGCTATCAACGCTATAATACCTTCATCATGACCATCGTCATCATCCTTTTGATCATGCTCAATATTATAACCCAATGGACTTCTGATAAAATCGTACAAAAACTTGATAAAACAAAACATTAAAAGACTTAGAATTTCACATGCCAATACCATCATCCTCTTTGCCACTTCCAAAGTGCTTCCCCCTTGCCTATCGAAAACGCTCATAAGAGATTAGGAACTTTTTTCTTAAACAGTTTTTATCTCTCCCCATCCGTTTGTAAAATGAAAGAAAATAGTTTTAATTGATTGAATATAAAAGGGGATAAAATAAGAGATCTCACAGTATGTGAGACTCTCTCTTAACATAAAAATAATAAATTATCATGTCAAATTAAGACATTGGTCACGACCTTTCCCAACCTTAGAGAACATATTGAACTTATATAGAATCAACCAAAACCTCTCGCTTGCACGTTACAAGCGGGAAGAGCTGGGTGAGTAAAAACTATATAAGAAAGGAAGGCAGGCATGCCTCTTATGAATTATCTCAAGCGCCAAGACCTGTCTTAACATTGGCGGTTAGCATATAATATGATGGTGTCGGCTTTCTTCTTTACAAAGCATAAAGATAGGGGTGCTCAATGGCTTTATCATTATACCATTCACAGGCGCCATTGCGAAATGGGTGTAACAAGCGTTGAGAGATGTTTCTTTAAAATAAGCCCGTGAATTGACAACGCAAGTATATTCCATTTGAAGCGTTCTGTTTTACGTGATGGGTATGATCCCATTAAAGAACGCTATAAATAAAAGCGTGAAGCAATGCACTATCTACATTAAGAAACTCCTCTTCAAAACGATCTAGGAAAATAGCAACCTGCTATGGCCATCAACGCTATGATAGCTCCACTATATCTATCATCCTATAGATTATTCTCAATATTATCATTGAAGAAACTTCTAATAGAATTGTATAAAAATTTTATAAAATAAAGCACTCAAATAATCTAGATATTGGAAGGTTTTTCTTCCAAAATAGCAACAATAAGCCATTGAGCTGTAAGAGCTGGTTTTTTTAACTTTTCAATTTCCACCGTAACCCCATAATGGAAAACCACTCGACCAGAAGGGCGAATTTCTGCGTCGTCTAACACAAAACGCGCACGTATCCGTACCCCTGTTTTCACAGGACTCATGAAGCGTACTTTATCGAAACCATAATTAATCCCCATTGTGCTCCCTTCTAACTCTGGAAGCGCCTCATAAGCGAGCGTAGACAAAAGCGATAATGTTAAAAAACCATGAGCAATCGTGCCGCCAAAAGGTGTCTTTTTAGCCTTTTCCTCATCAACGTGTATCCATTGATGATCATCTGTAGCACATGCAAACTGATTAATCATATCCTGTGTAACAAGACGCCACTCCGATAATCCCATTTCTTTCCCAATAAAACTGGTGACATCTTGTACTGCTATTTTTTGCTGCATAACGCTATTCCTATTTTATTTGATAAAAGCAACCACCCCTCTTGCTTTTATAAAATCCATTGATTAGAGCATCAAGAATAAAAGATTAATTGTCTTAAAAACAAATGCACTTTATGAATGAGAAAAGTTCTTTAGCAGAATAGTTTTCAAATGGGAAAAAAGAATGGCAAGCAATGTGAACCTAACAGGTTTAGCGCATGATTTAAAACAACGTGCAGAAAAGCATCCCCCCATCCGTATTGGACTGATTGGTTGTGGTGAAATGGGCACAGATTTATTATCAAGTATTGCACATATGGATGGTATAACAGTCGCAGCTGTAGCCACTAGAACGCCGTCACGTATTTTTGATGCCGCTACACTAGCCTATGGCGAGGGTGGACATGTCTGTGAAGTTGAAAATACTTATGCTCTCACGCAAAGCATTGAAAAAGGTTTGATTGCAGCAACAGATGATATTAACCTTGTTTTACGTCATGAACAAATTGATATTATCGTTGATGCAACAGGCTATCCCGAAGCAGGAGCAGAAATTGGTATTAAAGCGCTTGAGAATAACAAACATCTTGTCATGATGAATGTTGAAGCAGATGTTACAATTGGCGCTTATCTCAAACATGAAGCAGAAAAACGAGGGCTCATTTATACACTTGGTGCCGGCGATGAACCAACTGCTTGTATGGAACTCATAGAATTTGTTTCAGCCCTTGGACATAAGATTGTTGCAGCTGGTAAAGGAAAAAATAATCCTCTGCGCTTTGATGCTACACCTGACGCTTACGAAGAAGAAGCATACCGGCGTAATATGAATGTGCGCATGTTGGTCGAATTTATTGATGGTTCCAAAACGATGGTTGAAATGGCAGCCATTGCCAATGCCACCGGACTTCTCCCCGATTGCCCAGGAATGCATGGACCACGAGCAGCGCTACAAGATTTAAACAAAGTGCTTATTCCAAAACAAGATGGGGGTATTTTACAGCAATATGGTGTTGTAGATTATTCAATAGGTCCAGGTGTTTCACCTGGTGTCTTTGTCATTGCCGAAATAGCACACCCGCGTTTACGCGAACGTATGGAAGATTTAAAAATTGGTCAGGGGCCTTACTTCACCTTTCATCGCCCCTATCATTTAACAGCAATGGAAGTTCCCCTCACCTGCGCACGTATTATGCTTTATGGCAAAAAAGATATGGTTCCTCTTAGCCATCCCGTAGTAGAAGTCTGTGCTGTTGCTAAAAAAGATTTACATCCAGGTGATCAGCTAGACTTTATCGGTCTTTATACTTATCGTGCTTGGATAATGAACATTGCAGAAGCACGCGCTCACCACGCCATTCCTTGTGGTCTTTTGGAAAAAGCAACAGTAACAGCCGCAATTAAAAAAAACGAACTCATTACAGTACATAATACTGCTATTCGTGAAAATCAATGGATTGCACGTCTTCGTGCTAAACAAGACCTTTTACTTCATTGCCCTTCTTCCGCTAAGCTATAAATACTCCTAAATTACTTTACTTAACAGTATCCTTCCCTTACGCAACAGAACAACCCAGAATACACTTGTATCAAAAATTCAGGCTTCTGTTTTAATAAAAGCATTTTCCAACGACGCACATCACCACTTCGCTCTCACAATATGTCCCGTAAATGCGACAGTATAAACCACCCCATGAGATGGCATAAGGTTCATTGTGTATCACTATCTTTGCTCTATAAAGCTACAAACAGGCATCATCATTTTATTTGCCAATATTACAACAGCGCATAGCACTTGAGATGATTAATGAGAAGAATTTTTACTCTTTTTTCTTTAATAATTTTGTCCATACACGAACACAACTTGTTATACGTAAAAAATACTTTTGATGGATTTAACATCAAACAAATTTGAAATGATAAATAATAATTTCTCATTTTTCTTATTGCATGAGAGCCATGAATACAGGGATATTTTTTATTTTATCCCCTTATGAAAGATAAAAAAATTTAAAAAGGATAAAATATACCTTTGATGAATAATCTTCATATGAGAGAAGGTAGACAATATTAAAAGGCTGTTAAAGAGAGTGAGTATACTAGCCTTATTACTAGGATAATAACCATAGACTATAAAAAATCAGGTTACACTACTTTGTAAAAAAAATATAAATGTAAAACATTGAACTTTAATAATGTTAATAAAAGCTACATTTATTATTAAGAATAGTAATTTTATTATCAAATACAGTATAAATGATTTCAAGTATGTATTTTTTTCAACATAATGAAATGAACAAAAAAGTCATCGACTTTATCGATGATCTTTCTATTAAAGTGTAACGAATATTCCCCAAAGAGATAAAACAGCACCTAATACATCCCCAATACATAAAGAAGCAAGAAGTGATAAAATACCTACCCCCCCCAAAAAGCTGAACCTGAAAAGGCAGCAGCTTTTTCAGCTTTCCCCAAAGCAATACCATCTTGTTCCTCAACGCCTTGAATAACTGCTCTATTCACAGTTTTAATAGCTACATTTTTTTCTAATGTAGAAATAGTAATTGCCATTCTCTCTTGAAATTGATTTTTTAAAAAACTTGCATTTCCCGCTATAGTTTGTACAAAAAAAAGAATAAATAGTGTAAAAGTGAATGAACATACACGATTTTTAAATATTTTAAACATAGCTTTCTTTGCTCCTCTTTTTCTTCACTGAAAAAATGAAGTAATCTTCACATATATAAAAAACAAAACTTATATTTAATCATTTATATAATCAGACATAATAAAACATTATATGTAATTTTGTTATTACAATATAACACATTATGTATTACATGTAAATACACAAAAAACAATAAATGATAAAAACGATTTATTCCTTTTACATTATAATAACTTAAGATACTAACAGTAATATTTTGTCATTTTTTATTTCTATTCTTCAAAGTAATAATAATTTATAAAATTTCTCATTATAATAAATATTAAAAAACAAATTCATTTAAAAAGTTAAATAATAGAGATTTTATAAATAATTTAAAATGAAGTTTTAAAGAACTATATCATTTAAAACTGTCAATATAATGATAATACTTATATATTATTTAAATAAAAACAAAAATAGAATATTGTTAGTGAATCTTTTATTATATAACTCATCAGTAATATTGAAACATAAAATTGGTAGCGAATAAAAACCTTGATCTAAAACAAGTTTATCCTAATAAATAAACCTTAAAATAGTGTACTCTTTTTCTATAAAACAGGTATAAATTATAAAAAGCAATTAAGATCTCTATTTTCAAATGGAAGAGACGTTAATAAAATGATTCTCAACTTTTACTGATATATAAAAAGAAAAAAATACTGCTAGCATCTTAAAAAAGGTAATTCAGCCCCCTTTATCCCATACAGCATAAAGAACACAAAATATTGACTTTCAAACCTAATAAAACAAACGCATGAAATAAGTAAATCTATCAGATTTACAAAAAAATTATAAGCAATACTAGAACACCAACAAACTACCTAAAACCAGATAAAAAGAGAGTCATGAAAAATGAGATGATCCCCAAAATACTGAAAAAACTTTCTTTCTTAATTTTCATAAAAGTTATTCCATATTTTTCGTCAATATTGTAGATCACAACCATATTTATATTTTAAGTAATTATATTTACTCTATATTAGTAACAAATAATTCTCTTTGAACGAAATTTTTAGCAATATTCACATAACTGTCTTCAATTTGTGCAAAATAAATAATAATAATAAAGAATTAATCAAATTCTTGAAAGAAAAGGAATAGAGAAACTTACTAAAAAATTGCATTTTTAAAATACCAACTTAAGTAGCACATTGAAAAAATAACGCCATGAAAACTGATATTGAATGATAAATTCATCAACCGATCACTTTAATCGCAAAATATTAATCTATAATAATAATTTATTGTTTTGCATGTTGAATGAGAAAGCTGACGATTATAAAACTCTCTTAATTTTAACTCTGTTTATATTGAATCAATCAAATTTCTTCACTTGCAAATAACAAACGAGATCGGTGTGTGTGTGTAAACACACTTAAAGAAAGGAAAATATCACTTATGAGGTATTTTAACTAACAAGCGCTGTTAACACAGTATTGAAAACTAGCAAAGTGAATGATGATACCCATTTTTACTTTAAAAGTGTAAATATGGTGGAACACAATAGATTTTATATTATAAGGCTTTATCGTTATACTATTCACGGGCGCCGTTGCAAAATAGGCTTGGATACCTTGAGAAATGTTTCTTTAAAACAAAAGCGTCAATGTGCAACACAATGGCGTTCTGTTTATTATGTATCCAACGGTGTTTCTTACTGAATCATCTTATAAACTGCTCTATGAGATTACAAATTTATCTTACGTGAATTCTTCCCTTTATATTTATTTTTTCTCATGAACACTAAAATCTGTTAAGACACTATCCAAAGTAAAATCAATCAACAAATATTTCTATTCTTTTGTAATATACAGATAATTGAATAGAATTCCTGATTGCAACAAAAGTCTGTACTATTGTAATAATAGAAATACTTTGATCATCCTCGCTCTATAATAAAAAAAGAATATGTAATTTACAGAAAAAATTACATTTTTAATAAATAATGAAAAATAATTTTTTCATTATTTATGTGAAGTATTTAATATGCATAAATATTTACTTATTAAAAAATGATAATATACATCAGAAATACTTACAAAAGACAACTATCTTGAGAAAGATTGCCTAATATTACAGAAAAGTTGCGTTGTCATTGCTCAATAAAAGCTTCTCTATTTTTAACAAAGCTCTCATTTTTATGCATCCATATGTGATGTAAAAAGACGCCTATTTGCGTTTCTCTTATAGATAGATTAAATAGTGACAGCACCTTCGATCACTTTGTCTATGTTAACTTCTCTTTTAGGCAATAATTTATGGTATCTAACAGGCCTTTTCTCGCTCTTTTACCTTTGGGCGCACACGAATATCACGGAGAGCACCTTCCTTTCGAAACCGACTGGATTATTGCTGAAGCTTTTGCAAAAGCCCTCACTTTACAAACAAAAGAGCAGTTTCATATCGCACTTTTACCGGTTGAAAAGATTGGCTATTCTATAGAACATATGGATGTTACAGGTACACAAACTCTTACCTTTTCCGATGCGATTAAGCGATGGATAAAGATTGGTGAAAACTGTTATCACAAAGGGATCAACCGTCTTCTTCTTCTCAATGCTCACGGAGGCAATTCACCTTTAATGAGCATCGTTATCACCGAATTACGAAGGCGCCTTTCCATGCTCGCTGTAGCAACAAGCTGGAGCCGTTTTGGTTTACCACAAGGTCTCATAGAGCCGTCTCAACAACATCTTGATATCCATGGAGGCTTTATCGAAACCTCTCTCATGCTCTATTTAGCACCAGAAAAAGTCCATATGGAAAAGGCAAAAAATTTTCATAATAAACAAGCGGATATGATTGCCAATTATCGATATTTACGTGCTTATGGTCCTCATGCCTTTGGTTGGACAATGCGAGATCTGAACACGCAAGGTGCGGCAGGAAACGCAAGCAAAGCAACACCACAAGCCGGTGAAGCAATCTTTTCTCATGTTCTGTCTCAGCTTCGTGATTTACTTGATGATATCAATCGATTTAACATAAACACATGGCAATAAAGAACAATAAAAGGTCTCTCCATGGAAACGACACACCCCAAAAAACTTCCCGTTACGGTTCTCACAGGCTATCTTGGTGCTGGAAAAACCACCCTTCTCAACCGCATTCTCAGTGAAAATCATGGCAAACGTTATGCCGTCATTGTCAATGAATTTGGTGAAATTGGTATTGATAATGACCTGATCATTGAATCAGACGAAGAAATTTATGAAATGAATAATGGCTGTGTTTGCTGCACCGTACGTGGTGATCTCATTCGCATTCTGGAAAGTCTGATGCAACGTTCTCATCGATTTGATGCGATCATTATAGAAACGACAGGGCTTGCTGATCCTGTTCCTGTAGCACAGACCTTTTTCATGGATGATACTATCCATGAAAAAACAGCTCTCGACAGTGTCATAGCGGTCGTTGATGCAAAGCATTTTCCCTCTCAACTGAAAACAAGTCGTGAAGCTGAAGATCAAATTGCCTTCGCGGATATTATTCTTTTAAATAAGATTGATCTTGTCACCCAACAAGAACGCAGCCATGCTGAATCCCTTATTCTCGCCATTAATCCCAGAGCCATAATTTACACAACAGAGCGCGTTAACATCCCTGTTGATAAACTCCTCGATCGTGGCTTCTTTGATCTCCAACGCACTTTAGATAATGATCCCCATTTTCTTGACCATCATCACGCAGATCATGTATGTGGTCCCGATTGTAATCATGATCATGACCATCATCACGCATCCCCCATTCATGATATTACCATCACTTCTATAAGTTTAAAAACAGATGTTCTGCAACCAGAAAAGTTTTTCCCTTGGATCCAGCAGGTTACACAGCAACAAGGACCTGATATATTGCGCCTTAAAGGCATTATCGCCTTTCAAGGAGACGATGATCGTTACGTCATTCAAGGAATACATATGCTTCTTGAGGGACAACATCAACGCCCATGGCGTGAAGATGAAAAACGAGAAAGTCGCCTTGTTTTTATAGGACGCTCTCTTGATACTGAAAAATTAAAAACTGGTTTTGAAAATTGCGCATAAGTGAGTGATAATGCCAAACATTACCCATTATGATCTCAAAAGTTACTGCCTTTCCTGCGGTTTTATAGGCAATAAACCAGCCTTTGTTTCCGTAGAAGGTTTCATTGTTTTTTTTAATCCAGCCCCACAAATCGTTGAAGTTCACCAAGGAATAATTTCAAGCCATTTTTCCCATGACAATACCGCGATCATCACCGGTGGAGAAGATGGAAAAATCTGTCAAACAACCGCAGCAGATCACACGGAAGTGCTAAGCCAAAAAGAACGCAAATGGATAAACAACGTTGCTTTTGGTCCACAAAAAGCTTTTGCTTTTTCCTCCTCACGTTTCGCATTTGCGCATGTTGGAAAAGAACGACAAGAGCTCACACATGAACGTAGTGTAGAAGGCCTCGCTTTTGCCCCAAAGGGTTTACGACTTGCCGTTGCCCATTACAATGGAGTCACTCTTCATTGGTTATCAACGCAAGTATCTCCCACCACATTGGTATGGAAAGGAGCTCATTGTGGCGTCACCTTTTCACCAGACAACCGCTATGTCATTTCCACGATGCAAGAAAACGCCTTACACGGTTGGCGTCTCACTGATAATCAACATTTACGGATGAGTGGCTACCCAAGCAAAGTCAAAAGCTGGTCTTGGAGCGCAAAAGGAAAATGGCTAGCAACATCAGGTGCCTCTGCCGCAATTGTTTGGCCCTTTCATACAAAAGACGGCCCCATGGGAAAAACACCTCTAGAACTAGGCACACGAGCAAATGCGCTTGTTAGCACCGTTTCATGCCACCCAAACAAAGAAATTGTAGCAATAGGCTTCAATGATGGAATGATTTTAGCGGCACATTTTCATGATGGAAAAGAAGTCCTTCTAAAAGGTTATGGGAAAAGCGCTATCTCAGCACTTAACTGGGATCAAGCAGGGCAAAACCTCTCCTTCGGTAGCGAAAATGGTGAATGTGGTATAATCAAGATCACTGATTAAATTAAGCACCCAAAAGCGCAATCATCGCCGATAAAGAATGCCCACACAATCCTCCAGAAATCTTATCCCCTTGCATCTCTAGAGCTCTCAGAAATCCTATCTCCCTAATCTCCCCCCCAAAGTCTCCTAAAATCTTCGTAATCATTAAATCTTCTCTTTTCTTTTCCTTCCCCCCTTTAGACAAGAAAATACCTTAGACATGTTTTTTGACCTTTTAACATTGCTACCCCCATACAAGAATAAAAACATCACCCCTAAGACCGAAAACCCCACTCCCTATCAACATCTATATAGGCTACATACTTCCACAAAAGCATTTTTCTTAAAAATTCGGCAAAAAATAGCTGATATCATCATTAAAACAACGATTTATTCCTACGATCAGAAGAATGGAATTCAACACTATTTTCCTAAATAAAATTTTTTTGATTTCCCTCTCTAAAGAGCAAGGTTGCCTACTAGCAGCCTTCTAAACTGCAGTTTTTTTCCTAGAAAATTCCATCTAATAATCATTTCATAGAGTTTCTATCACCGTCTTCTGTTCCGGTATCTCCTTCATCTCCAGATTTTGTCCCCACTCCTTCTGCCCCTGTTGAACCTGCACGTCCTTCTGTACCAATTGTTCCAGAGGACCATTCTTTTGTGCAACCTATGCCTGCACCGTTTGTTCCAGTTGAAGATTCTACTGATGAGGTTCGTCCATCTGAGCCCTCTATTCCGGTATCTCCTTCATCTCCAGATTCTGTCCCCACTCCTTCTACCCCTGTTGAACCTGTACGTCCTTCTGTACCAACTGTTCCAGAGGACCCTTCTGCTGTGCAACCTATGCTGCACCGTTTGTTCCAGTTGAAGATTCTACTGATGAGGTTCGGCCATCTGAGCTCTCTGTTCCGGAGGACACTTCATCTCCAGATTCTGTTTCTCCTCCTTCTGCCCCTGTTGAACCAAAGCCTTCTGGGTCTTCTGACCCTTTGGATTCCTCGTCTAATCTCCAAATT
>NZ_JBHINK010000112.1:0-654 GCF_042194905.1 Bartonella sp. CL63NXGY | reverse complement strand
ACGGTAATCAATCACAAGTTAACGTTAAAGCAGGAGCAACTTTAAACTTAAATCCACATACAATCGGTGGTGGTGAAGGTAAAAGCGGAAAGCACAACGTTGCGATTGCTGCTAACAAATCTGGGAGTAAGAATGATCAAGTTAATGTAGAGGTTACTCTGAACATTAACCTTCAAAAGACTGGTACTGCCAAGAAGATGTCAGGTGGTATCGAATTAGTGCCAAGTTCAACTGTTAAGGTTGCAAACGGTGGTAGTTTAAACATCACTCAGACTGGCAAGCTTGAAGGCTCTGCTGCACCAGTAAACCTTGAAACAGGTGCTGGAATTACCGTTGAAGATGGTGGTAATTTCAACATCAACGCAACTGGGTTAGATAATTCAAAAGGTGCTTTAATTAATACAAAAGGTAACGTTGACTTACAAGCTCACTCAAACTTCAAGATTACTGGTGACGGTACTGGTAAAGTTGCAGCTGTTCACATGGACGGTGGTAAGTTTACTTCAGATCAACCACAAAGCTTCAACATTGATCTGTCAGCAAATCCTAATGCCGTTGCAGTAGAAAATGGAACTGTTGACTTTACTCGTGTCAAGATTGGCGAAAATGGTGAACCGTTAGGCAAAGCTACTGTTACTTACGATAATAATGGTA
>NZ_JBHINK010000111.1:345-656 GCF_042194905.1 Bartonella sp. CL63NXGY | reverse complement strand
AAAACTCTCTCCCTCACCTATTTAATAAAGTACCGTTCGATATCGTTCCAGGTGACCAAAATCATTAACAACAGTAACAGCATAAACCCAATCATTGTCACAATTCCTTCAGCCCGTTCTGGAATTGGCCGACGAATAATGGCTTCAATAATATTTAATAATAATTTTCCACCATCAAGCGCTGGAATTGGCAACAAGTTTACGATCCCTAAGTTAATCGATAACAATGCCAAGAAGTTTAAAACACCATTTACACCTAGAGCAGTCGCTTGAGATGTCCCTGCGTAGATTGCCACTGGTCCACCAAAATC
>NZ_JBHINK010000111.1:0-334 GCF_042194905.1 Bartonella sp. CL63NXGY | reverse complement strand
ATGGGTAAACATATGCCCAAGTACGCTAAAGATTAAAGTCCCTGATTGGACAAAGCGTTCCCAGCCAAACTTCAAACGAGCAGTCATACTAGTACTGGTTTCTTCTAAAATACCAATCTGCCCTGCTTTTTGCCCATTTGCTTTTACAACCTTAGGCGTCAAGTTAGAACTGTATTGGCGGTTATTGCGTTGATAAGTCACCTTAGTCTTTTTACCAGGCCGTTCTGAAATAGCTGTCGACAAATCTGTCCAGTCATCAATCTTTTGTGACCCGACTCGAGTAACACGATCACCCGCCTGCAAGCCAGCCCGAGCAGCTACTGAATGATGGTTA
>NZ_JBHINK010000110.1:0-656 GCF_042194905.1 Bartonella sp. CL63NXGY | reverse complement strand
TTAAAGAGGAATTCCATGAACTTTACAGTGTTCACGCAACTTTTCAATAAAATTGATCAGATAACAAAAACATATGTCACGGATATTTCCTCAAAAACAATAGCTACAATTACACCCTTTGTTTCAATCGGTATCACAATTGCTTTCATCATCTATGGTTGGCTCATCATTCGGGGCGCTATAGATATGCCTCTCTCCGGATTTGTAAATCGTTTCCTACGGATAAGTATTATTACTTCAATAGCTCTTACCACAGGACTTTATCAGAATGAAATTGCGAGTTTGATAACACAAATGCCCTATGAGTTATCAAAAGCGCTCATAACAAATCCACTCGATAATACACAATTAATGAATTTACTGGACACAACAGCAACCAAAGGATTTCAATATGCAGGCCGTCTTTTCGAAGAAACCGTCTTCTTCGAAGCCAATGGACTGCTTTACAGTCTCTTAGGCATCATCATCTTGTTGGCAACAAGCCTCGTAGTAGCAATCGGTGGTGGTCTCGTGCTCCTAACAAAAATCGCTATTACACTTCTCGTAGGATGGGGACCACTCTTCATCATTGCTTTGCTCTGGCAACCAACTCATCGCCTTTTCGAGCAATGGATAATCCAAGTCGTCAATTATATAATCCTCTTTCTACTCTTAGC
>NZ_JBHINK010000109.1:347-665 GCF_042194905.1 Bartonella sp. CL63NXGY | reverse complement strand
ACACGTATTCGATGATACAAACCCACTTGAAGTTGCCAAGATTAACCAAGCGCAAGCGATCAAGCCTTTGATCTATGAAGACTTGCCAAAAGAAGTGATTGCATTGATTAATGAATTCGATCAAACAAAACCTGCTGATCGTGATATGAAGAATGCCGATAGTATCTGCGCTTAATTATGGAGGTAAGAATAATGGAATACACAGTATTTGAAGGAACAAAAGCAACAATTGATGGTTCTCAATTCACGTTTGATTGTGAACCAAATGACATTGACACGGCTTATGATGCACTTGCTGAAAATGTACACCTTAATAAT
>NZ_JBHINK010000109.1:0-337 GCF_042194905.1 Bartonella sp. CL63NXGY | reverse complement strand
CAAAGCGAAGATAGCCAAGATTTAATTGATTTTCAAAATGCTCAAGATGATGATGTAGAAACTTTGCTTAACGATATGAAGAGAATGGGGTTTGTTGGTGATTGGGAAGTGGCCAACCATGATTAGCATTGATAAAGAACACAGTGATTTAAAGCTTGCTCAAATGCTGATTAAGAACAAAGCTTACAGCTTTGCTAAGATTAGTGAACAGACAGGCATTAGTGAACCAACTCTAAAGTCATATCGCAACGACCCCAGCAAGCTAGAAACAGCTAGTTGGAAGAACGTCAGAGCATTAGCAGTATTACAGGTTAATGCGATTGTTCAGGAAGAAGTC
>NZ_JBHINK010000108.1:337-667 GCF_042194905.1 Bartonella sp. CL63NXGY | reverse complement strand
TTTAACATAGACAAATAATCAGGTGATTTAATGAATAAGTATGATATTGAACCAACAAGAGCTAATGTAATAATTTCGATTCAGAAAAATATAACTGGTAGAAACAGTAGCCTTGGGAATTTAATTAGATTGCTCAATCGACAAAATGACTCATGGTCTATTGCTATTAACGGATCATGGGGAAGTGGTAAGACTTTCTTTGTAAAACAATGTCAGCTTATGATAGATAGCCTAAATATTGAATCCAATGAAGAAAATTCCGATATTATTACAGCAAGATCTCAACTATTCGATGATAGAGAACTGAATACATTGCAAAACAAGCCATTC
>NZ_JBHINK010000108.1:0-265 GCF_042194905.1 Bartonella sp. CL63NXGY | reverse complement strand
TGAACTGTTTATCTACTTCACAATGGAGTAATGAAGCAAAAGAAACGCTGATAAAGGCTGTCGATGTAGGAATAGATGTAATAAATGCAACAACGTCACTTCAACTGCCTAAACTAAAAGAGTTTATTCGACAAGGCAAAAGACAAAATATTGAAGAGATAAAAAAACAATTTAATCGATGTCTTACTAAATTAGCACCTCAAAATGGTCAACTAATTATTTTTATTGATGAGTTGGACCGATGCAAGCCCACTTATGCAGTTCA
>NZ_JBHINK010000107.1:382-668 GCF_042194905.1 Bartonella sp. CL63NXGY | reverse complement strand
GTTAATGATATTGAATTAACGGTCTTTAAAGGAGCTAATCCAACTCTAGCAACAGATATAGCAAAAGTGGTTATTCGTTATGCTCATTAATTGGCATGAACCAGATCATGTTTACTTGGTATGTGGTAAAACCGATCTGCGGAAAGGTATTGATGGATTAGCGATGGTTATCGCAGAACATTATGGCTTAGAACTATACGATAATTCACTATTCCTGTTCTGTGGAACCAGAAGTGACCGGATTAAAGGTTTGTTTTGGGACGGTGAAGGTTTTATTCTTCTTTAT
>NZ_JBHINK010000107.1:0-314 GCF_042194905.1 Bartonella sp. CL63NXGY | reverse complement strand
ACTAGACTTTCTGCTAAAAGGGCTTAATCCGTTACAAATTAATCGAATTAAAGAAGCAATACCAGGGAATTTTTACTAACACCTACTTTTTAAATATGAAGTTCTTTGATATAATATCAAGGACAATACGGAAGTATGTGACGCATCGATGGTTAATAACAACTTAGAAAAAGAGAATCAAGAATTGAAAGCTCAAATCAAGGCATTGAAGAAGCAAGTAGAACAATTAACCGCAATTGTAAAGCTTCAGCAAAGCCAAATGTTTGGGAAAAAAACTGAAATAATAGAAACGGTAGTTGATGGTCAACAATCAC
>NZ_JBHINK010000106.1:362-671 GCF_042194905.1 Bartonella sp. CL63NXGY | reverse complement strand
GTCAAAAGGAGCACCAACGTCTTTACCGTATTCAGAAATAAAAAAATACCGCAGCGATAAATTCCCATCGCTGCGGTATTTAGGTTTTAAAAGACATGTTCTCGATACAGACCGATGACTTTCCCTAGAATAGTTACATTGTCAAAATAGAGGGGTGCCATTGTGTCATTTTCGGGTTGTAAACGGAATCGGTGTTCTTTAGTTTCTTTGTAGAACCGTTTGCAGGTCGCTTCGTTATCATCAGTCATTGCGATTACAATATCATGATTTTTAGGGGTGGTTTGTTTTTTAATGATTAGATGATGGATA
>NZ_JBHINK010000106.1:0-352 GCF_042194905.1 Bartonella sp. CL63NXGY | reverse complement strand
CATCCAAAATTCCAGCGTTAATCATACTAGTGCCGCGGATTTTCAGCATGAAGATATCGCCAGAATCCTTGAGCGAAGGTGGCAACGGAAAAAAGTCAGTTGCTTCTTCAACTGCCAAAATTGGTTGACCTGCGGTTACGACCCCCAGCATTGGAATCTCCTTTTGCTCTGGTTGCACACCTAATGCGTCTAAACCAGTAGTGGTGATTTCTAATGCGCGTGGCTTAGAAGGATCTTTTTGAAGATAACCATTGGTAATTAAATGCTTGATGTGGGCATGGACAGTTGATGTCGAAGATAACCCAACTGCGGAACAAATTTCACGAACCGTTGGTGGGTAACCATGATTCTC